>NZ_JBSGJD010000054.1:0-42513 GCF_053605405.1 Amycolatopsis sp. NPDC003861 | reverse complement strand
CGAACGCCACATTGGGTGCGTCAGATGCACCGAACGCCACATTGGGGCGCATGAGGCGCGGGTCAGGCGGCGTCGTGGTGGTGGCCGCCGCCCGGGTGGACGTGGAACTTGGCCACCGCCGGCGGGTGCACGACGAACGGCCGCATCATGCCCTCGTCCTCGTGGTCGAGGATGTGGCAGTGGTACATGAACTCGCCGGTGCCACCGCCGAACTGCCCGGCGACGCTCACCCACTGGCCGGGGTTCACGATGATCGTGTCCTTCCAGCCCTCCTCGTACTTCTCCAGCGGGACGTCGGTGAAGCCGTCGATCGGCGCCGTCGTCCGCTCGCCGGCCTGGTCGAACGTCGTCGTGAAGCGCCGCCGGAACAGCGCCTGGAACTCCGTCAGGTGGATGTGGATCGGGTGGGCCGGCCCGCCGTTCGCGACGTGCAGGATGTTCCACACCGCCCACCGGTCGTGGTCGATGAAGACGCCGGTGGTGTCGTCGAAGATCCGGCCGACCATCCGGAACGTCTTCAAGCCGCCGTTCGGGTCCTGGAGCTGGATGATCCCCTCACCGCCCGGGTCCGCCTCGACCTGCTCGAGGTCCCACATCTCCGGGTGGCCCTCCTGGTTGAGCAGCAGCGCGACCCAGACGTGGTCGTGGTCCTCCGGCAGCGTCGTGCCGTGCTGCAGCCGGACGTACGACGTCGAGATCTTCTCCGGCAGCGTGAACGGGTCGTGCCGGGGCCGGCCGTCGACCCGGAACTCCATCAGGTCCGGCTCGACGCCGCCCAGCCGCGGGTCGGCGTTGCGCAGCTTGAGCTTCCGCCCCGGGAAGCGGCTGAAGTCGATGAGGACGTCGAAGCGCTCGGCCGGGGCGACGGTCAGGCCGCCGGCCGGCAGCGGCGCGGGAGCGGGCAGCAGGCCGCCGTCGGTGCCGATCAGGCGGACGGAGTCGTTCACCGGGTTGTTGTTCTCGTCGACCAGGTTCAGCGTGTAGAACCGCGAGTTGGCCGCGTTGAGCAGCCGGAAGCGGTACCACCGCGGGTCGACGTCCAGGTGCGGCCAGATCACGCCGTTGACCAGGTTGAACGGGCCCGAGAACGGGATCGCCGGGCCGCCGGGGATAACCGGGAACTTGTAGAGTAGCTGCCCGGTGAGCGCGCCGGTCGCCGGGTCGGTGTCGAGGTTCCGGTCGGTGAGGATCAGCGGGATCTCGCGGTCGCCGTGCGGGAGGCCGAGCTCGTCCTCCTCGTCGTCGCGGATGAGGTACAGCCCGGCCAGGCCCGTGTGGACGTTGAAGCGCGTGATCGCCATGGCGTGGTCGTGGTACCAGAGCGGCATCGCCGGCTGGCGGTTCTGGTACTCGGCCAGCTGGGACGTCCCTTCGAGGCCGGCGTTGTGCGCCCAGCCGTCGTTGCCGGCGTTGGTGCGCGCGCCGTGGAGGTGGACGACCGTCCACGCGGGCAGGTCGGCGACGCCCTCGACGATCGAATAGCCCTCCTTGTCCAGTTCGCGGCCCGGACGGCTGGTCGGCGCGCTCGCCAACGGGCCCTGAACGGCGACGAGCGGGAACGCGCCGTCGATTTCGTTCGACCACGAAATCCGCAGCTGCCGGCCGCTGCGCACTTCGATCGTCGGACCCGGGAAATGTCCCGCGTACGTCCACAACGTACTTTCGGGCAATTCCGAGTGCAGCCGCTGCCGCTTGGTCACCATCGGAATGGTGATCGTTTCCCGGCCGCGTGGCCGGAACACGGGTGGAATGCGGAGTGGGTCGAGGAACTTGGTGAGTCCCCAGTTCGGCTCGGTGATCGGCCCGGCCGCCGCCGGGCGCTCGATGATTTCGGTCATGATTCTCCCCCTTCGGTGCGGGGGCAGGAAGAATTGCGCGGCGGCGCGCACGCCGTCGACGTCGAAAAGTATTCCCCCGAACCCCCTCGGTGACCGGCAATGCGACTCCCCTCGCGATACCGGTAATTCCAACTGTAGCCCTTTTCGGCGTATCACGCAGGTGTCTCGCGCGCGTGATAGGTTTCGCGCCATGAGCGAACGCCGGTGGACGTACCTCTCCGACATGGACGGCGTCCTGGTGAAGGAGGAGCACCTCGTCCCGGGGGCCGACGAGTTCCTCGCCGAGCTTAAGGCGAACGGCATCGACTTCCTGGTGCTGACGAACAACTCGATCTACACCCCGCGCGACCTGCGGGCGCGGCTGGAGCGCACCGGGCTCGACATCCCCGAGGAGTCGATCTGGACCTCGGCCCTGGCGACCGCGAAGTTCCTCTCGTCGCAGCGGCCGAACGGCTCGGCGTACGTCATCGGCGAAGCGGGCCTCACCACGGCGCTGCACGAGGTCGGGTACGTGCTGACCGAGCGCGACCCCGACTACGTCGTGCTGGGCGAGACCCGCACGTACAGCTTCAGCGCCATCACGCGCGCGATCCGGCTGATCGAGGGCGGCGCGAAGTTCATCGCGACCAACCCCGACGCGACCGGCCCAAGCCTGGAGGGCTCGATGCCGGCCACCGGGTCCGTCGCGGCGCTGATCGAGAAGGCCACCGGCCGCTCGCCGTACTACGTCGGCAAGCCGAACCCGCTGATGATGCGCTCGGCGCTGCGGCGGCTGGGCGCGCACTCGGAGTCGACCCTGATGATCGGCGACCGGATGGACACCGACGTGCACTCGGGCATCGAGGCCGGCCTGCAGACCATCCTGGTGCTCACCGGCATATCCACCCCGGAGTCGGCCGAACGCTATCCGTACCGGCCGACCATGGTGATCGAATCGATCGCCGACCTGATCGGGCGAACTCAGGATCCGTTCGGCGAAGGCTGACCGTGAGGCGGCTGGCCACAGGGCATATCGTCAGCGGATGAGCAAGTCGACGTACGTCGTCGGCGACGTCCACGGCCACCGGGACGAACTCGCCGACGCGCTGAGATCCGAAGGCCTGGTCGACGAAGAGGACCACTGGTCCGGCGGCGAGGCCCAGCTGTGGTTCCTCGGCGACTTCGTCGACCGCGGGCCGGACGGCGTCGGCGCGATCGACCTGGTCATGCGGCTCGAAGCGGAGGCGGCCGAGGCCGGCGGCCAGGTCCAGACGCTGCTGGGCAACCACGAGATCCTCGCGCTGGGGATGTACCACTTCGGCGACGAGCCGGTGCCGTCGGACTTCGGCCCGCGCAGCTTCGCCCGCAGCTGGGAGATCAACGGCGGCCTGCTGTCGGACCAGGACCGGCTGACCCCCGAGCACATCGAGTGGCTGACCGCGCGCCCGCTGGCCGCCGTCGCCGCCGACCACCTGCTGCTGCACTCGGACACGCTGGAGTACCTCGACTGGGGCTCGTCGATCGACGAGATCAACGAGGCCGCTCGCGACATCCTCGAGGGCAGCGACATCGAGGCCTGGTGGGACGTCTGGCGCCGGATGACGACGCGCTACGCCTTCCGCGGCCCGGACGGCGAGGAAAACGCCCAGAAGCTGATGGACGCCCTCGGCGGCACGCGGATCGTGCACGGGCACAGCGTCATCGCCGACCAGCTGGGCATCCACCCGACCCAGATCGAGGGCCCGTTCCTGTACGCGGGCGGCAAGGCGCTGGGCGTCGACGGCGGCCTGTTCGTCGGCGGGCCGTGCCTGGTGGTCGAGCTGCCGTTCTCGCCGGAGTCCTAGGCGATCTCGACGATCTCCTTGCCGAGCGGCACGAGCGACACCGGGATCAGCTTGAAGTTCGCGATGCCGAGCGGGATGCCGACGATCGTGATGCAGAGCGCGATGCCGGTGAAGACGTGCCCGAGCGCCAGCCACCACCCGGCGAAGACGAACCAGACGACGTTCCCGACGCACGAGGCGGCGCCGGCGTCCCGCCGGTCGACGATCGTGCGGCCGAACGGCCAGAAGGCGTAGCGCGCGATCCGGAACGACGCCAGCCCGAACGGGATGGTGACGATCAGGATGCAGCAGATGACGCCGGCGATCAGGTAGCCGACGGCCATCCAGAAGCCGCACAGGACGAGCCAGATGATGTTCAGCAGCGTGCGCATCAGACGTGCAGCTCCCCGCTCAGGACGGTGACGGCCTGGCCGGCGAGGTGGACGCGGTCGCCGTCCTGGCGGGTTCTCACGATGCCGCCGCGGCTCGATGCCTGCTCACCGGTGAGTTCTTTGCTGCCGAGCCGCTCGGACCAGTAGGGCGAGAGGATGCAGTGCGCGGAGCCGGTGACGGGGTCTTCGTCGATGCCGACGCCGGGGGCGAAGAAGCGGCTCACGTAGTCCGTTTCGTCGCCTTGTGCGGTCACCAGGAGCCGTCCGGTCCAGGTGTCCTTGAGCTTGCCGAGGTCGGGTTCGAGGGCGCGGACCGTCTCGGCGTCTTTCACGACGGCGAAGAGGTTCTCGACGCCGCGGCCGGTGTACTGGATCTCGATGCCGGGCAGGATTGCGGACAGGTCGTCGGCGGTGGGGTGCGGCGGGTCGGAGGGGAAGTCCAGCTCGACCCAGCCGTTTTCGGCTTTGGCGCGCAGCTCACCGCTTTTGGTGATGTACGTCTGTTCCCCGCCGAGAACGTGCGTGACGGCGAGGGTGGCGTGCCCGCAGAGGGCCACTTCGACGGCGGGGGTGAACCACCGGAGCGACTTGGCGTTGTGCTTTCCGGTGACGACAAAGGCGGTCTCGGCGTGCTTCATCTCGGCGGCGACGGCCTGCATCCAGGCGGGATCGGCGGGCTCGTCCAGCAGGACGACCCCGGCGGAGTTGCCGGAGAAGGCGCGATCGGTGAAGGCGTCGACGATGAAGAAGCGCATGTCACCAATGTAGCCGGGCTATTTCGGGTTTCCCTCGGGTCTGTCCCTTAGGTGGTCTCCCCGATGGTCGGCTTCACGACCTTTTCGCCATCGGGCCCGCGCTCCGGCTTGAGGTCGAAGACCTCGTCGTCGACGGCGTACTTGTTCTTGTGTTCTTTGTCGTCTTCCTTCTTTTTCCCGGCCGCCCCCGGAGCGGCGGCCCCGGTGCCGCCTTTGCCCTTGGCCGCGGCGGCCGCGGTCGCCCCGCGCTCGAGCCGTTCGCCGGTCTTGCTGCCGGTTTTGGCACCTTCTTTGGCACTGTCTGAGCTGCCGGGGCTGCCGGCACTCCCGGACACGCGCGACCCGGCGAACCCGGAGCCGGCCCGCCCGGTGCTCTTACCGCGGACGGTGTCCCCGCTGGTCGTCGAGCCACCACCGGCGGTGGTCCCGGGCAGGGCGAGCCCATCGGGCGTCACCCGGCCGAAGGTGCCGGCCGCGGGGGCGGCACGGAAGTTGGTGTTGCCGCTGAAGGTGCCGGTGCCGCTGCTGGTCCCCGGGGGGACGTAGGTGGGCGGCGTGGTGGGTGCCGGGCCGCCCGGCCCTCCTGGGACTCCTGCCCCGCCTGTGCCGGCCGGTCCGCCGGGGACGAAGGTGCCGGTGGTCCCGCCGGTCCCGCCGCCGATGGTGGGGGTGCCGGTGAAGCCGGTGCTGCCGGTGCCGTGGAACCCGCTGACCGAGGTGGAGTCCCCTTGCCCGAGCTGAGGAGGCGGGGTGTAGGTCGGCTGGGTACTGGCGGTCTCGTGGTAGGTGGAGTCAAGGCCCTGCAGGACTTGAACGGCTTGCTGATGAGCGGCATCGGCCTGCTGCTGCTTGGCGGCGACGTTGTTCATGGTCTGCGTCGCCCCGGTGACGTCACCGGCCAGGTACTGCTTGGTGGCTTTGTCGATTTCGGTCTGCTGGTTGAACCCGGTGGGTTCGGGCATGTTCTTCTGCGCGTAGTCGGCAGCGGCCGCCTGCTGCGAATACCGGTTGGAACTGAGCTGGGCGGCGTTCGCGGTGTCACCGGTGTAGGTGGCGGTGTTCTGGAAGAAGCTGTGCGCCTGGGCGGCCCCTGCGCCCTGCCACTGGATCTCGCTCGAGTTGACGGCGTCGTTCGCCGCGTTGGAGACATCGGCCAGCCAGTTGCCGAGCTTGTTGGCCACCCGGCCCCGGTCATCGAGGTCCTGCGGCCGCATGTTGTCGTGGACCATGCCGTACAGCTCTTCATGCGTGCTGGAGGCGTAGTTCTGCCCCGGTGCGGGCGCATCGCCGCGGGTGGCCTGGTTGTGGAGCAGCTGTTTGCCTTGCTCAACCGAGTACTGCGCCGCCTGGTTCTCGGTTTGCGGCGTCACACCGGCGCGGGCGTCCCCCTGGTCCTCGGCGCCGTAGTGGTGCACGTTCTGCTGCAGCTTCTGTTGTGTCTGCGCGTAGAAGTCGCCTTCGTACTGGCGATGTTCGGCGTGCTCGCGAGCCATGGTCACTCGCTCCCGCGAAGCTTGGCGAAGGTTTCGCTGTGCGCGTCTTCGGTTTCGCGGTAGTTCTTGCGGGCGATCTCGAGTGCTTCGCGGACCTGGATGAACCCCTGCTTCAGCAACTCGAGGTTCGGAATCAGCGACTGGTCACCGTCGGCAGCCACTTTGGCGTTGAAGTCGGCTATGTCCTTTGCGTAGCTACTGGAGCCCATACCCGGAGCGCGCGCGAGGAGCTTCACATCGTGGAAGATCTCGTCGAATTCGTGGATGAACCGGTCGCACACCTTGGTGTAGGCGTCGAAACCCGCCTGGTTGATCCCGAATCCGCCGCCTTCGGCCAGCGACTTGAATTGCTGGGCACCGGCGTTGAGCCGCTTCGCACCTTCCTCGTCGACGGGGACGTCGAGCAGGCCTGACAGGAAGTGAGCGCCGGCGTCACCGGCGGCAGGCGGCGGCTCGCTGCCGAAGTGTGCACCCGTCGTCATCGTCCACCCCTCTCGACACCGTGCGTACCCAAGTCAACTGTAGTAGTGACGGTCGGCCATGTCAGCAGATCCGTGACGCCGGCAACCCGTCGGGGGAAGGTCTCAGCCGTTCGCGGGAAGAAGAGGTTCGACCTTGGTCGAAACATCGTTGGCGACCTGGCACGCCTCGTCGGTGCCTGCCGTCTGGAGGGTGACCAGGACCGTCGCCCGCGACTTCGGCTTCACCTCCATCGAAACGTCACAGGAGCCGGTGCCGCCGAGGGCGTCACGCTCCTGTACTGCGGGGCGCCCGTTGACATCTCCGGTAACGGCTTTACCCGGAGCGGTGACGATGTCGTTGATCGACTGCCCGGGCTGGAGCGCGAGACCGATGACGCCGTAGTCGGTCTTCTTCGCGTCGCAGTTGTGCGCGGCGTCTGCATCGCTGCGCTTCGCGGCTGCGTAGCCCTGGCCAGCCAACACTTGGTCGAGGAGCTTGCACGGATCCATCTCGGCGAACGGGTTGTCACCATTGCCGCCGCTCGGTTGGGTTGCCGATGGGCTGCTCGAAGGCGTGTCCGCGGCTTGCGGCGTGCCTCCCACCTTGCTGTCGCAGGCGGTCAGCGCGAGCGCCGATGCGGCCAAGGCGAGGACGGTGGCGCGAAGGCGAACTGCTCGGGTCACGACCTGAACACTACGGGTAGATCACGCACCGGGGCGAGGATGCACGTCACCGGTGGGTCGTCTCCGCGATGCGCTCGTGCAACCACCCTCTCAGGTGTCCCCCGTCCGATGGGACGAACCTGAGGCGGGACTCGCCACCGGACAACGGCTCCGTAAACGTCAAGTACCGGCCGCCGTCGGTGTCCACGAATGTCACCGTGCCCGCCGGGCGGAGGTTGCCCTGGCCCATTCGGGTCGACAGCTCGAACGTGCCGTGGCGGTGCGGTGCCCACTGTGTGTAGTCGCGCAACGCTTCGGTGTCCGGTGGCCGGTTCGGGCCCAGCGTCGACGTCACCGGGGCCACCGGCAGCGGCTCGTACCGAGGGAGGATGCCGATCAGGGCGTCGACCAGGTGGTCGGGGCGGATCTGGACGAAGGTGATCCCGTCCGGCACCAACTCCGAGTACACCCCCAGGCCGTGGCCGATCGTCGCTCGGTAGAACACCTGGCGGGCGTCTGCCACCTCGGCCGCGCGGACGATGATCAGGACCTCCGGCTGGGTCCACGCCCGGAGGGTCTGCTCGACCTCGATGTCCAGCTTCTCCGCGCCCGCCAGGCCGCGCTCCCTCATCGCGTCCCACGCCGCGGCCAGGATGCGCTCGTTCTCCTCCAGCGTGTGGCCCGGGCTGCGGATCTCGAACGGGTGCCAGTTCGCCGGGAGGCCCGTGCGCCGGATCGCGGCGGCGACCTCCGTCAAGCCCAGCGAGAATTCCTCCGGCACGTCCGCGAGCGTAGCGGAACTCCTCAGATGTCGAGCTGACGAACGCCCGTCTCGCGGAACGTCACCCGGCCGGCCGTCGCCCGTCCGCGGAGGCGGACGATTTCGTGTGGCTGCAAGCCGATCGCCACTCCGAACGCCTCCACGGTCGGGAAGCCGCCCTGCCGCCGGCGCAGCTCCAGCGCCGAAGCCACGCGCTCCGGAGTCAAGCCCGGCAGGCCCGCCAGCTCCGGCTCCGCGGCCACGTTCACATCCACCAACGGAGCCGGAGGAGGCGCCAACGGCAGCTCATACGCCTCGAGGACGTCGTTCTGCCGCAGGTCCCGCGTTCCCAGCCCCACCGTGAACACCCGCGACCCCGCCGACGACGGAACCGCGATCCCGTCCCGTGCCAGCGAAAGCACCGGCAGCCCCGAAGCGATGACCGTGTGCCGCTCGTTGAACGTCGTCCCGATCGGGCGCAGCACCCGGACGCCGACCCCCACCGTGAACGCCGCGCTCCGCCCCTCCGGCACCTCGACCGCCGCCACCAGTGCGCCGGTGCCGAGTTCGGTCACGCCGTGCACCACCGCCGTCCCCGCTCGCTGCTCCCCGGCGTCACCGGCCGGGAACGCCGTCAGCGTGTCGCCGGCCAACGGTGGTACGTCGCACTGGAAGCCCAGCAACACCGTCGCCGGCCGGCCCGGCCGCAGCTCCTCGAGCGGCCCCGCCGGCCCGAACAGCCCGAGCACCCGCATCGGCTGGCCGCCGCGCGACGAAGCACACAACGCACCGAACCGCAGGACGCCCTCCCGGACGGCCACCTGCGCGTGGAACCCCGTCAGCGGCTCGAAAGCCGGCGCCACCACCGTCGCCACGCCCTCCGGGTGGCTCAGGTCCGGCCCGACGACGTCGTCCGTGTACAGCTCCAGCGCGTCGCCGTTGCCGAGGTCCCGCCGCCCGACGGCGACGAACACGTCCTTCAGGAACCCGGCGTCCGTCACCGGCTCGACTTCGCTGGAGAAGAACTTCTTCCGCACCATGATCCCCAGGCGCAGGTTGTCCTCCAGCACCCGGTCGGCGCGCACCAGCCGCGCGCGGGCGCCGCGGACCGCGCGCCCCGTGCTCACCTGGCCGCCGGGCAGCTCGCCGAGACCGGGGACGGTGACCGAGTCGTGGATCGCCCTGCCGAACTCGATCAGCCCGACCCTGGTCTCGGTCACGACGTGGCGGCCAGCGTGACGCTGATCGACTGGTCGGCGTTGACCCGCTCGGACTCGACGCGCATCCCCGCCTGCCCCGCCCGCTCCTTCAGCCGGGCCAGGACCGCCCGCTGCACTTCGGCCGCGTACGCCTCGTCGACCGACAACACCAGCCGCGACGCTTCCTCAGGCACCAGGCCAGGCCCGTCGACGTGCGCCACCTGGACGCCTTCGGGGCCGTAGCCGAACGTGATCCGCCGCCCTTCCCAGGCGGCGACGACGGACGTGCCGTCGTCGGTCACCTGGGCTCGCAGCCCGGCCAAAGCGCGCGCCAGCAGATCGCGGTGCCGCATCCGGGTCCGCACGGTGACGACCCCCGGCCGCGCCTGCGCGTGCGCGGCGATCGTGGCGGCGTCGAGCTGGGCCAGTGCCTCACTGCGCAGCTTGAGCGTGACACTCATCGGCGTTCCCCTTCGAGCAGCGCTTCGAGTACTTCGGTGGTGGCGAACCCGTTCAGCTCGATCGCGCCGTCCGGGGCGATCGTCAGTTCCAAGCGGTTCGGAGTGCTGAAGATCGACTCGTCGTAGCGGTCGGTCAGGAAGTGGAACCGCTGGTTCGCCGAGCCCGCCCACGGCCGGGACGGCTCCGGCCGGTCCGCCAGGAACGGCCCGTCCACCAGCAGATCCGTCGAGCCCAGCAGCAGCGACGGCGGCAGGTCCTCCAGGACGTGCCCGGTGAACGTCATCACCGACAACCCCTCGGCCCGGACCGCCGCGGCGAAGTGACCCAGCGGCTCGGCCTGGTCGAACGGTTCACCGCCGAGCAGCGTGACGCCTTCGATCCCCGAGACAGCCAGCACCCGGGCGGCCAACTCCGGCCACGGCAAGGAAAACCCGCCGCGGGTCGTCCACGTCTGCGGGTTGAAACACCCCGGGCAGCGCACCGAACACCCCTGCGTCCACACGGCACACCGCGCCCCCGGGCCCTCGGCGAGTGTGACGTCGACGATCCGGTGCAGGTTCAGGAGTTCCATTGCGACTGCTGCTGCGAAGCGGTGTCTTCCACCGAAGCGGACGTGCGCCGGTAGTCCTCGGTGAACTCCGACGTCTCGGTCTCCGCGCCGAGCAGGTCCTCCAGCAGCGGGATGTAGTCGAGGCACTTCGACCCGGTCACGCCGTGGGTCTCGGCGCTGATCGAGCCGTCCTTGCCGATCGTCACGGTCACGCGGTGCGTCATACGTCGATCGTCCTCCCACTCGGTGACGCCGGTGACGCCGGTGGCGGCGCGACGGGCTCGGGATCGCCGGTGTCCGTGGCGGCCACGGCCCTGGTCTCCGCCCAGTTCCGGATGGCCAGGATCTCGTCGGCCTGGGTGACCGACAGGGGCACGGTCGACTTCACCGCCCGCACGAGGTCGTCCCGGCGCAGCGGCCGCTTCTCGGCGAACGCGTCGACCAACCCGGACAGCACGGCCTGCTCGATCTCGGCGCCGCTGTAGCCCGCGCTGACGTCGGCGAGCTCGGCGAACAGCGCGTCGTCGAGCCCCAGTTCGCTGCCCACGAACGGATCCGTGACGCGCTTGCGCAGGTGGATCCGCCAGATCGCGGCGCGCTCGGGCGCCGAAGGCAGGTCGACGAAGAAGATCTCGTCGAACCGGCCCTTGCGCAGGAACTCCGGCGGCAGCGAGCCGACCTGGTTCGCCGTCGCCATCACGAACACCGGCGCCGACTTCTCCTGCATCCAGGACAGGAACGTGCCGAACACGCGCCGCGCGGTGCCGCCGTCACCCCCGCCGCCCGCGCCGGCGAGGCCCTTCTCGATCTCGTCGACCCACAGCACGCACGGCGCGATCCCTTCCGCGGTGCGGATGACCGTGCGGATGTTCTTCTCGCTCGACCCCACGAGCCCGGCGAAGACGCGCCCGAGGTCCAGGCGCAGCAACGGCAGCCGCCACATGTTCGCGACGCACACCGCGGACAGGCTCTTGCCGCAGCCGGGGACGCCGGTGAGCAGCAGGCCCTTCGGCGCCGCGAGGTTGTACGCCGACGCGGCGGGCGTCCACGTGCCGGTGCGCTTGGTCAGCCAGCGCTTGAGCCGGTCGAGGCCGCCGACGGCGTCGAAACTCGTTTCCGCCGGCACGATGTCGAGCATCCCGGACCGCCGCACGGCCTGGCGCTTCTCGGCGAGGATCAGCTCCAGGTCGCTCGGGTCCAGCCCGCCGCCTTCGACCAGGGCCCTGGCGAACGCGTTTTCGGCCTCGGGCAGGGTGAGGCCGCGCGCGGCGGCGACGATCATGTCCCGGTCGTCGCGGTCGATGCTGATCCGGACGTTCTGCCGGTGCGCGGCGACCATGCTGTCCAGCAGCTCGCCGATCTGGCGCTGGTCGGGCAGCGGGAAGTCGACGACGGTCGCGTCGTGCTCCAGCTCCGGCGGTACGGGCAGCGACGGCGACACGAGGATCAGGCTCAGCGGCACCGGCCGGGTCTTGAACGCGGCCGCGAGTTCCCGCAACCGCCGCACGACCTCGGGATCGGGCCGGTGCCCGCCCTCCGACACGAGCGACGGGTGCAGGTCGGCGAACACGAAGACGGCGGGCTCACCCCAGCCGTAGACGCGCTCGAGCGCGGCGGCCGCGGTGCGCGTCTCGCTGATCGGCGGGCCGCCCGCGGGGGCCAGCCCGGTGGTGGACGACCAGACGTAGACGCGCCGCGGGGTCCGCAGCCGGTGGGCGTCTTCCGCGACCGCGCGGATCTCCCGCAGCACCCGCTGCTCTTCGTGCGTCTCGACGACGAGCAGCGGGTAGCGCGCCTGCAGCAGCTGGGTCAATTCGTCGCGGAACCCGGCCATCGATCGCCCCCTCGAATTCCGTTCGGACCCTACCAACTCACGCGCCGACGACGAGGATTTCGTACGTCGGGCTGGTGGGCGGGTAGCCGCTGTAGATGTGGGAGTTGACGACGGCGAGGTGGTTGCCGATCTTGATCGCCGAAACCGGCTGGTCGAACAGCGGATCGGTGATCGTGCCCGTGGCCGCGCCGTGGCCCAGGTCGCCGTCGAGACACCAACGGGTGATCTTGTCGTCGAGCTGCACGGCCCAGAGCCGGTTCCCTTCGAGCACGAGACTGACGACGCTGGGCGCGTTCACGCCCGCGATCTCCGTGCTGACCCCGGTGCGCGGATCGATCTTGTACACCTTGCCGGGAATCGTGGCGGCCACGAGCAGGGTGTCGCCGGACGGCGTGGCGATGATGTCGTTCATGAAGAAGTCGCCGGGGGAGCCGCCCGCGCCCGGCCCGCTCAGCGGCAGGGTGCGCGGGGTGCCGAGCCGTCCGGCCACGAACGGCACGAAGAACAGCTGCGGGTGGTAGGAGTCGGTGAACCACGCGCCCTGCGGGGTCACCACCACGTCGTTGACGTAGGACGTCTGCGGGTCGCCGAAGGTGTAGTCCGCGACCTTCGCCTTGGTGCGGACGTCGTAGACGTAGGCCTTGCCGCCGGCCGCGCCGGCGACGAACAGCAGGTCGTGGCGCCGGTCGAAGTCCACTCCGGCCGCCATGGTGCCCGGTGGCGCCTCGATGAAGCGCTCGGCCGTGCCGCGCCGGACGTCCTCGCGGAAGATCGTGCCGGCGATGAGGTCGCCGGTGTAGTAGGTGCCGCCGCCGGCGGCGGTGATCCCTTCCGCGGACGTGGCGCCGGGCAGCACGATCACCTTCGTCGCCGCCGACGCCGGGGCGGCCACCGCCAGCAGCAGGAAAGCGGACACCAGAGCCAGGATTCTTCGCATCGGTTCCCTCCCTCTTCCCAGGAGGATCCTGCCACCGTGGTGGCCGACTGGGCACCTGATTCCTAGACTCGGCCCCAGTCACCGCCGACTTCAGGAGGCACCATGCCTGACGCGCCCGCCTTGCCGAGCTACGCCTCGGGGACCTCCGAAGTCCCGCTGCTCGGGGACACCATCGGCGACAACTTCGACCGGACGGTGGCCGCGTTCGGGGACCGGGACGCCCTCGTCGACCGGGCCGCGGGCCGGCGGTGGACCTACCGGGAACTGGCCGCCGAAGTGGCCGCGCTGGCGCTCGGGCTGGTCGCGCAGGGCATCGGCAAGGGCGACCGGGTCGGGATCTGGTCGCCGAACCGGGCGGAGTGGACGTTCCTCCAGTACGCGACAGCGAAGATCGGCGCCATCCTGGTCAACATCAACCCGGCCTACCGCGCGCACGAGCTCGAGTACGTCCTCAACCAGGCCGGCATCCGGCTGCTCGTGGCTTCGGACAAGTTCAAGACGTCGGACTACCCCGCGATGGCCGAGGAGGTGCGCGGGAAGTGCGCGGCCCTCGAACAGGTCGTCATCCTCGGCGGCGGGGACTGGGACGCGCTGCTGGACGCCGGCCGCGGCGGTGACCCGGCGCAGCTGGCGCACCTGCAGGCCGGGCTGTCGGCCGACGACCCGATCAACATCCAGTACACGTCCGGGACCACGGGCTTCCCCAAGGGCGCCACGCTGTCCCACCACAACATCCTGAACAACGGCTACTTCGTCGGCGAGCTCTGCAACTACACCGAAGCGGACAAGGTCTGCATCCCGGTGCCCTTCTACCACTGCTTCGGCATGGTGATGGGCAACCTGGCCTGCACCAGCCACGGCGCCTGCATGGTCATCCCGGCCCCCGCGTTCGACCCGGAGGCCACCCTCGAAGCGGTCGCGGCCGAGCGGTGCACGTCGCTCTACGGCGTGCCGACGATGTTCATCGCCGAGCTGAACCACCCGGACTTCGGGAGCTTCGACCTGTCCAGCCTGCGCACCGGGATCATGGCCGGCTCGCCCTGCCCGGTCGAGGTGATGAAGCAGGTCATCGACCGGATGGGGATGGCTGAGGTGTCCATCTGCTACGGCATGACCGAGACGTCCCCGGTGTCCACGCAGACCCGCGCGGACGACTCGATCGAGCGTCGCGTGTCGACGGTCGGGCGGGTCGGGCCGCACCTGGAGGTCAAGGTCGTCGACCCGGAAACCGGCCTGACGGTTCCGCGCGGCGAGCCGGGCGAACTGTGCACGCGCGGCTATTCGGTGATGCTCGGGTACTGGGAGCAGCCGGACAAGACGGCCGAAGCGATCGACGCGGCCCGCTGGATGCACACCGGCGACCTGGCGGTGATGGACGGCGACAGCTACCTCAACATCACCGGCCGCATCAAGGACATGGTCATCCGCGGCGGCGAGAACCTGTACCCGCGCGAGATCGAGGAGTTCCTCTACACGCACCCGGACATCCTGGACGCGCAGGTGATCGGCGTCCCGGACGAGAAGTACGGCGAAGAGCTGATGGCCTGGGTCCGGATGCGTGAAGGTGCGGAACCGCTGACAGCGGAGAAGGTACGCGAGTTCTGCAGCGGCAAGCTGGCGCACTACAAGGTCCCGCGGTACGTGCACGTCGTCGAGGAGTTCCCGATGACGGTGACCGGGAAGGTCCGCAAGGTCGAGATGCGGGAGAAGTCGATCAGCCTGCTCGGCCTGGAGAACGCGGCCGCCACGAAACACGCCTAAACCGACCGGGGCAGCCGGGCGTTGCTCCTTCACGGCGGAGGGAGCGCTTCCGGCACGGGAGCGACGGGAACCGCCGGCGGAGGGGGAGTCGTGCTGTCCTGCCCGAAGAAACCGATCACCGTGGGGACGCTGCTCGCGGCGGCCGCGCTGGGCCTGCCGGGCGTGGCGGCCGCGGCCGACGTCGCGCCGGTCGACCTGGGCACCCTGCCGGGCGACGCGTTCAGCACCGTGGCCGCGATCAACGCCACCGGCACCATGGTCGGCGAGTCGCTTCCGTATGACGTGCGCATGCGCTTCCACCCGGTGAAGTGGGACAGCCAGGGCCGGATCAGCGCCCTGCCGACGCTGGGCGGCGAACAGGGCCGGGCGGTCGCGGTCGACGACGCCGGGGTGGCCGTGGGCTGGGCCCAGGACGCGAGCGGTGAGGAGCACGCGGTCCGCTGGGCCCCGGACGGCTCCGTCACCGCGCTGCCGTGGGCCGGGGCCTCCGAAGCGAGAGCCATCAGCCGGACCGGCGTGGTCGCCGGCAGCGGCAGCACCCCGCAGGGGACGTACGTCGCGCTGCGCTGGGCCCCGGACGGCTCGGTCACCCAGCTCGCTTCGCCGCCCGGCGGCGGGCAGGGCGTCGTCACCGGGATCACCGCGGACGGCTCGCTGATCAGCGGAAGCGCCTCGGATTCCGCCGGCAATGAGCACGCGGTCCGCTGGACGGCCACCGGCGCGATCACCGACCTCTCGCCGGGCAACGTGGGCAACCCGGGCGCCACGGCGGCCGCGATCAACGACTTCGGCGTGATCGCCGGGAGCGTCACCGAGGCGGGCTCGCGGGTCCCGGTGGCCTGGAAGCGGGACGGGCAGCGGGTCCGGCTCGACTGGCCGGCGGCACCGGCCTCCGCGACGCCGCGCGCGATCAACCGCGCCGGGGTGGTCGTGGGCAACGGGTCCGTCGACTTCGCCCAGGACCGGGCGGTGCGCTGGAGCGCGCGCGGGGCCACCGTGCTGGAGCCCGCCCGGCGGTCCGAGGCGGTGGCGCTCAACGACTCCGGCACGGCCGTCGGCAACGTCGAATCGGTGGCGGCCCGCTGGGCCGCGGACGGCACGGAAACGATCCTCGGCGCCTTGCCCGGCGGTGGCTACAGCTGGGCGACCGGGATTTCCGCCGACGGGACGATCATCGGCCGGTCCGACCTGTCCTTCGGCTGGCACGCCGTCTACTGGCCGGCGAGCTGACGGATCCGCGAAGCGCGGGTAAACCGCGCCGGGCGGCCAGGCGTGTTCCTGCGCGATTCCACGGAAGGAGGTGTCCGATGATCATCCTCAGCTGGGACTGGTGAAGATCCGGGTGGGGTACCTCGGTCGAGGTGCCCCACCCGCCGGGGCGTCCTCAGCCCACCGCGGCAGCGGCTTCCGCGATCGCCTTCGCGTCCTCTTCGCCGAAGGTTTCTTCGAGCTGCTCCGGCGAATAGTCGACGTCGATCTGCTCCACCGGCATCCCGCGTGCCGATTCGATCGCGCCCAGCCGCCGCTGCGCCCGGTCGGCCGCGTACTGGATGATTTCCTGCGGGTCGTTGTCGAACGGGATCTCCTCGAACTGGTCCTGCACCCACTGGATCATGTTGAGCGCGTGCGGGAGCAGTTCGCCCATCCGCTGCTGCACCGCGTCCCACAGCGAGTCGTCCGCGGCGACGTGCCGCCGGCAGGTGAAGGTGCCCCAGGCCATGTGGCGGCGCTCGTCGTCGCCGATGCGGCGGACCAGTTCCTGCATGCCCGGCAGGATGTCGTGCTGGGTGCAGATCAGCTGCCACGAGTAGTAGCCGGTGAGCGCCAGGCTGCCCTCGATGACGTGGTTGTACGTGACGCTCGCGCGGATCTGGTTGAGCGGGCTGGGATCGTCCTCCAGCGCCCGCAGCGACTGCGGCAGCTCTTCGTAGAACAGCTTGCGGTAGTGCGGGTTCTCGGCGACGAACGGGTGGAGGTCCTGGGTCAGCCCGACGGCGTCCATCCAGCGCCGGAACACCTCAGTGTGCTTGGCTTCCTCGAAGCAGAACTGCGTCAGGTACATCTCGTCACCGAACCGGCCGGTCGCCGACATCGCCCGCATGAACGGCTGGATGTCCTCGGTGACGGCCTCTTCGCCGGCGATGAACTGCGCGACCAGGTACGTCGTGCTGCGTTTCTGCTCGTCGTTGAGCGTGTCCCAGCCTTCGCGTTCGCGGCTGAAGTCGATGTCGGCCGGGTTCCAGAACTTCTTGTTGCCCTTGACGAACAGCCGCAGCGGGAAGGAATCCCAGTTCAGCCCGCCCTTGCGCAGTGAGGAAAAGCCGGTCCGGAGCTCCGGGAGCGTGTCGGTCATCGTTTCACTCCATTGTGGACGAATTGGCGGATGGCGGGTTCCAGGACCGCGGTGACGGCGTCGGCCGCCTCGGCCGCCGAGTGCGTGGAGAGCACCAGGTGGGACAGGGAAAGCCGGACGACGGTCTCCGCGAGCAGGGCCGCGGCTCCGGCGGAGAGCCCGGGTTCGAACTCGCGGTACTGCTCGGCGGCGAGGTCCGCGGCCGCGGTGAGGATCGGCTCGCCCCTGGTGGTGAGCAGCGGCAGCAGGTCTTCGCCGGCTTCGGTGCCGAGCGCCGCCGCGACCAGGCGGTTCTCCCGCGCGTGCTCGATCGTGTAGACGACGGCGTGGTGGATGCCCGCCAGGAGCCCGTCCGCCGTTTCGAACCGCTGCCGGATCCCGTCGAGGAACTCCGACGCGGTGCGCAGCGCCACCGCCTGGGTCAGCGCCGCCTTATTCCCGAACTCGTTGTAGACCGTCTGCCTGCTCACGCCGGCTTTCGCCGCGACGTCGGCCATCCGCAGGCCCGCGTGACCGCGGTCCGGCAGCAGGTCGGCGGCGGCGTCGAGCAGCGCCTCCCGCAGGGACGCCTTCGTCCGTTCGGTGAAGCTGGTCACACCCTCACCTTGACACAGATCACTCCACTGTCAAGGTGCTGTACATGATCGGCTTACGTGTAAAACTGTCGGTGGTGCCCAGTACCGTGTGGATCGTGGGCATCACCGTGGGGTTCGACCTCGACATGACACTGATCGACGCCCGGCCGGGCATGGCCGCGGCGATGAACGCGCTGGGCGCCGAATCCGGCCTGCCGCTGGACGGCGAGGCGTTCGCGGCCAACCTCGGGCCGCCGCTCGACGACATCCTGCGCGGCTTCGAAGCGCCCGAGGAACGCATCCCGGGGCTCGTCGACCGGTTCCGCGCGATGTACCCGGAAGTGGTCGTGCCGAGTGCGGTCGCGCTGCCGGGCGCGGCCGAGTCACTCCGCGCGGTGCACGCCGCGGGCGGGCGCACGCTGGTCGTCACCGGGAAGTACGGGCCCAACGCACAGTTGCACGTGGACGCGCTCGGGCTCGAAGTCGACGAAGTGATCGGCGAGCTGTGGTCGACGCAGAAGGCCGAAGCGCTCCTCGCCCACGACGCCCGGGTGTATGTCGGAGATCACGCGGGCGACATCCGGGGTGCCCTCGCGGCCAACGCGATCGCGGTGGGTGTCACCACCGGGCCGTGTGATCGCACGCTGCTGCTGAGCGAAGGAGCGGAGGTGGTGTTCGAGTCGCTGACGGAGTTCCCGGACTGGTTCGAGAAGACGTTCGCGGCGGTGCCCTAGTCCATCCATGCCCCCGCCACCGCCCTCAACGGAGCAGCGGAGCTGCGCTGTGTCTACTTGGCGCGCGCCTCGATCACCAGGGCGATCAGGCCGAGGAGCAGGCCCAGCGGCGTGATGACCCCGGCGGCGACCGACAACCAGATTGGCAGGTTCTCCAGGCCGGCGGCGAACATGATGAACACCGCCAGCACGGCGAGCATGCCGAGGCCGAACAGCCCGATGCCGACGCGCATCAGGAACGGTTTGCCGCGAGCGGCCACGGCGGCCTCCTTCGTCGTGGTCTTCATGAGGCATGAGGGTATCCGCCGGTATCGACTTCTCCCCAGGGCCTGTGGCGAGATACCCTTTACCCAGCGCGCCCTGGGTACGCCCCGGGCGCGTTCGTCGTGAGCGGACAGCAGAAGGACTGGTGAGGGAAGTGCCGACCGGCAAGGTCAAGTGGTACGACGCGGAGAAGGGGTTCGGGTTCGTCACGCAGGACGGTGGCGCCGACGTCTACATTCGCAAGGCCGCGCTGCCGCAGGGCGTCGAGGGGCTCAAGGCCGGACAGCGGCTGGAGTTCGGCGTCGCCGACGGCCGCCGCGGGCCGCAGGCGCTCTCCGTCCGGCTGCTCGACCCGCCGCCGTCCGTCGCCGAAGCGCGCCGCCGCCCGGCCGAGGAGCTGCACGGCCTGATCGAGGACATGATCAAGCTCCTGGAGCTGAAGGTGCAGCCGGACCTGCGGCGCAACCGTTACCCGGACCGCAAGCACACCAAGCAGATCGCCGAAATCATGCGCGCGGTCGCCCGGGACATCGACCCCTAAGCCTCCAGCCGGAGACCCCAGACGTCGCTGGGCAGCAGGCCCGATTCACCGGTGCTCGAGTTGAGCACGGCGGTGTACTTCTGCACGTCCACCGCCGAAATGCGGTCGGCGGGCGTCGGGGGTGTCACGGTGTAGGCGTAGCGGTCCAGCGACGTGAACGGGATGGGGTCGCTCTGCTTGTACTCGCCCTGCGGGGTGACGTACTCGTAGACGATCTGCCACGGCGCGTCCGCGACCTCGCCGGGCACCGAGATCTGCACCGGCTTGCCCGGGCGGACCTTGAGCGTCTGCGTGTCGCCCGTGGCGCTGCACGGCTGCGCGAGCTGCCGGGAGTAGTCGCACGAAAGCACCGGCGTCGTGTTGATCGTGTGGCCGTCGGCGTAGAAGGTGACCTCGGCCGGGCCGGGCGCCGAGCAGCCGGCCACCGCGAACCCACCGGCCGCAAGCAGGGCCACCACCCGGGAACGTCGCATGGGCCCAGACCCTACCGGCGGGCCGTCGGGTCCCGGGGCAGGCCCTGGGCCGGGAAGCTGCCGGTCGGCTCGGGGCGCAGCGGCCGGTCGCCGCCGAGGCCCGGCACGAGCGACCCGCCGCGGCGCACCAGGTACGTCTGGGCCAGGCCGACCGCCAGCAGGATGCTGATCACCAGGAAGCCGATCCAGTACGTCGGCGGCAGCAGCAGGCCGACCGCCCCGCCGAGGCACCAGGCCAACTGCAGCACGGTTTCCGAGCGGCCGAACGCCGACGCGCGCGACTCCTCGGGCAGGTCTTCCTGGATGACGGCGTCGAGGCTGATCTTGGCCAGCGCGCTGGCCGTCGCGCCGATCAGGCCGACGATCGCGGCCGTGGCCAGACCGGGCAGGAGCGTCGCGACCAGCGCGGCGAGCACGCAACCCGCCACGCAGCCGACGATCACCTGGTCGGGGCTGCCGAAGTGCAGGCGTGAACCCAGCGCGTTGCCGAGGAACCCGCCGGCGCCCGCCGCGGCGCCGATCACGCCGAGCAGCAGCAGCTGCATGAACGGCGTCTGCCCGCTGCCCTCGGTCTGCGCCTTCACCGCGAACGCGGCGAACATCATGAGGAAGCCGGTGAGCACGCGCACCGAGCCGTTGCCCCAGAGCGCGACGACGATGTGGCGCCCCAGCGGCTGACGGCGCTTCTTCTCCTTCGGGTGCGCCGACAGGGAGGTCGGCACCTCGCCCTCGGTCGCCTCCACCCAGGCCGGGATCCGCATCGACTGGACGGCCGCGGCGACGCAGATCAGCGCGGTGAACCACAGCGCGCCCGCCGAGCCGGTGATCGCGTTGACGCCGCTGGCCAGCGCACCGAACACACCCGCGGCGACCAGGCCGAACGTGGTCAGCCGGGCGTTCGTCTTGGAGAGCGTGATCTCCGACGGCAGCACCCGCGGGGTGACCGCGGCCTTGAGCACGGTGAACGACTTCGACAGCACCATCATCCCGAGCGCGGCCGGGTAGAGCAGCCAGTCGTCGAAGTGCAGCGCCATCACGACGGCCATCAGGCCCTGGCCGATCGAGGACGCGCACATCGCCAGCCGCCGGCCGCGCTGCACCTTGTCGAGCGCGGGCCCGATCACCGGCGCGACCAGCGCGAACGGCGCGATCGTGATGAGCAGGTAGAGCGCGACCTTGCCCTTGCTCTCGCCGCTGGTCGCGGCGAAGAAGAGCGTGTTGGCCAGCGCGATCGCCATGGCGGCGTCGCTGGCGTAGTTCAGCATCACGGCGTAGGTCAGCGAGGTGAGGCCGGACTTCTCGGCACCGTCGGCCTTCGTCGCGCGCTGGAAGGCGTCGACGGCCTGGCCGGTCAGCTGCCGGCTGCGCATCGCCGCCACCCGCGTGACGGTGATCTTCTTCGGCAGCTTCGGCGTGCCGCCCGGCGTGCGCGGCTCTCCCCGCGGCGGCGGGGGCCCCGGCTCCGGGGGCCGCGGTTCGCCCGCGTAGCCGCCGGTGTCGTAGTGCTCGTACTCACCGCTGCCGGGGTGGCGTTCGCCCTGGTAGAAGCCACCGGGCGGTTCGCGGCGCACGGGCTCGGTGCGGTGCGGGTCGTAGGGCCGGGCCCCGCGCGGAGGCGGTGGCCGGTGACCGGTCGGCGCGGCGGCGGTCGGCGCTTCGTCGGCGTTAGGCACCCGGCCGTCGTGGAACCCGGCGCGCGGCGGGACCCGGGTGGGCGGCGGGTTGCCCTGTTCCACGGGCCGCTGGACGCGGGTGGGCGGCGGATTGCCGTGGTCCACGGGCTGCTGGACGCGGGTGGGCGGCGGGTTGCCGTGCTCGACGGGCCGCTGGACGCGGGTGGGGGGCGGCGGGCTGCCGTGCTCGGCGCGCGGCGCGGCGGCGTCCCGCCAGGACCGGGCCCGCGCGGCGCCCGGTTCCGGCGTCCAGCGCCGCTTGGACTTCCGGCCGCGCTGCTGCGAGCCGGAGCCGTCGGAGCGGGAGCCGAAGAGTGCCACGTGTCAATCCTGCCTTACCGGGGGTCGGTTCCGCCTGCTCATCCGTGCTTTCCGGCCGGAGCCGGGACGAACCTCACCCGGAACGTGGTCGGCCACTGCTTCCCGGTGAGCAGGAAATCGCCGGTGCCCGGGACGGCGGCGATCCCGTTGAGCACGTCTTCGGCGCCGGTCGCGTTCACCTTCGCACGCAGCTGACCTGCGTCGATCGTCGCGGTGACGCGCCCGGTGGCGGCGTCGATCCGCAGCACGGTGTCGGTGTGCCAAACGTTTGCGTAGACGTCCCCGCCCACGCATTCGAGCTCGTTGAGCTGGTCGCGCCCGACGTCGACGCTCCCGGTGACGGCGAAGGTCTTCGGGTCCCGGAAGGTGAGCTGCGCGGAGCCGTTGCTCATGACCAGGCGGCCGTCGGCTTGGTGGCACAGGCCCCAGCCTTCACCCTGGAAGGGGACCCGCCGCAGCTCGGCGAGGGTGGTGGCGTCGCGTTCGATGGCGACGCCGTCCTGCCAGGTGAGTTGCCACAGCGTCGGCCCGAGGACGGTGACGCCCTCGCCGAACATCGGCGACGGCAGCGTGGCGGTGGTCCGTGGCGGCCCGCCGGCGGGGCCCGCGGTGAGCGCGGACTTCCCGGCGAGCCCGGTGCTCTCGTACAGCGTGTCCCCGGCGAACTCGAAGCCTTCGGTGAAGGCGGCGGGATCGTGCGGCAGGGTCGCGACGATCTGGACGGTGAGCCGTTCCGGCCCGGGTTCTTGCGCCGGAGCACTGGCGCAGCCACCGAGGGCGGCGGCCAGCAGCAGGACGGTGACGATCGGCGTGCGCACGATGAACAGCCTGGCACGGGCGCCGCGGATGCGTGCGGCACAATTGGCCGCATGACTTTGCTGCTGACCCTGGACGACGGTTCCGTGCAGCGCAAACTCGCCGACGCGGTGGAGTTCGCGCGAGCTGCGGTGCTGGAGGACGCACCCGAGGAGCAGCTCGGCGCCCACGTGGGTGTCACCCGCGAGGACGCGGTCACGGCAAGTCACCTGTTCGAGGCCCAGGTCCCGGGCTACGGAGGCTGGCGCTGGTCGGTCACGGTCGCCCTGGCGGGCGACGACGAGCCGGTGACGGTCAGCGAAGTGGTCCTGGTCCCGGGCCCCGCGGCGCTGGTGGCCCCGGCCTGGGTGCCCTGGGAGCGCCGAGTCCGAGCGGGCGACCTCGGAGTGGGCGACATCTTCCCCACGGCAGAGAACGACCCCCGCCTGGCCCCGGCGTACCTGCTGTCGGACGACCCGGCGGTGCAGGAGACGGCCCGCGAGATCGGCCTGGGCCGCGTCCACGAGTTGTCCCGCTTCGGCCGCACGGAGGCGGCGGCCAGGTGGCACGCGGGCGAGTTCGGCCCGAGGTCCGACATGGCCCGCAGCGCGCCGGACGTCTGTGGGACATGCGGGTTCTTCGTGCCGCTGGCGGGTTCGCTGCGAGGGGTGTTCGGGGTCTGCAGCAACGACATCGCCCCGGCGGACGGCCACGTGGTGGACGTGGAGTACGGATGCGGAGCGCACTCGGAGGTCGAGGTCGAGGTGACGTCGTCCGTCCCAGTGGCGGAGCTGGTTTACGACGATTCGCTGCTGGACTTTGAGCCGGTGGCGGAGGTGGAGGCGAAGCCGGAAGCGGCGGAGGCGGAGCCGGAGTCCGCGGAGCCGGAGGCGGCTGAGGCGAAGCCGGAGGCCGAGGCGGGGTCGGCGGCGTCGGAGGCGGAGCTGCAAGCCGCGGAGCCGGTAGCGGTGGGGGAGCCGGAGGCGGCCGAGGTCGAAGCGACTGCCGAGGCAAAGCCGCCAGCTGCGGTGGAGTCCGAGCCGGAAGCGGCCGAGGTGAAGCCGCAGGCTGCGGAGCCGGTGGCCGCTGAGGCGGAGGCCAGTGAGCCGGAGGCCGCGGAGCCTCAGGCGGGGGAGCTGGCGGTGGCAGCTACCGAGCCGGAGGCGGCTGAGGTCGAGCCGGTGGCGGCTGAGGTGGAGTCGCCGGCGGCGGAGGGTGGGACGGGGATAGCGGAGTCGGACGTCTCGCCGGCGGAAGTGGAGCCGGACCTGGCGCAGGTCCAGGTGGCTGCTGAGCCAGAGGTCGCGCAGGCGGCGCAAGGTGAACTGGCTGCAGCTGAAGCGGCTGAGCCCGTCGCGGTGGAACCCGAGCTGGTGGCTGCGGAAACGGCGGTCGATCCGGCCGCGGCGGTGGCGGAGCCGGTTGAGACGGCGGCTGAAAGTGCGGCAGAGCCGGTTGCCGCCGACGAGATCGCCGAGCCGGGGGATGCGGCTGCAGCGGAGCCGGTCGAAGCAGCCGAACCAGTGGTGGCGGAGGCACCAGCGGCGACCGGCGAGGTGGCGACCAGCGAGGTTGCCGAGTCGGGTGAATCCGCTTCAACCGTGACCGAGCCGGAGACGGGTGCGGTGGCCGAGCCGGTTGAGGCCGCCGCTGATGGTGTGGCTGAGTCGGGTGCCGCGCCCGAGCCGGGGGTGGTTGATCCGGCTGCTGCGGTGGCCGAGCCAGGCGAAGGGCCTGCGGCGACGGCCGATCAGAGCGCCGCGCCCGCCGAGGCTTCCGTTGTTGCGGAGACTGAGCCCGTGGTTCCGGAAGCGCCCGCCGATGAGCCCGCGGTGACCGATGTTCCCGAGCCCTCCGAAGCGGAGCCCACTCAGGCTGAGGTGACCGATGCCGTCGCCACCGAGGCTGCCGGTGATGAAGCTCAGGCTCAGGTCGACGGCTCTCCCGAACGGTGATCGGCGACACCCCTGAACCGGGCGATCCCTTTGGGACCGCCCGGCTTCGTGAAGCCACCCTGCGGTCCTGGCGGGACTCGCCCACGCGGCTCACCGAAGACACCAACGTCGAACGTGATCTTCGGGTTGGCGCCTACCGGGATCGGCTGTTCGTCGAACTCGCGCAGAATGCCGCCGATGCCGCCATGGCCGGTGGGAAGCCCGGGCGGGTTCGGGTGTCTCTTGTGGACGCCGAACTGCGGTTCGCCAACACCGGGGCTCCGCTCGACGCCCGGGGTGTTGCCTCGCTCGCCTCGCTGCGGGCCTCCGGCAAGACCGGCGAGACCGTCGGGCGCTTCGGTGTCGGGTTCGCCGCCGTGCGGACCGTTTCCGATGAACCCCGCGTTGTCTCCAGCAGCGGCGGGGTCGCCTTCTCCGCCCAGCGCACCCGGGAAGCCGCCGGGATCGAGGGGGACGTTCCCGTCCTTCGGCTTCCCTGGCCTGTCCCGGCCGATGTTCCGCCCGGGTTCGACACCGAAGTCCGATTGCCTCTTCGGGACGGTGTTGACGGGCGCGCCCTCCTTGACGATCTTGCCCACGACGTCGCCGATTTGCTGCTCGCTCTGCCCTGGCTCGCAGAGTTCGATGTGGACGGTCGCGTTTGGACGCGTGAAGCCGACGGGGACTTCGTCGGGATCCGTGGCCCGGAACGGGGAACGCGCTGGCTGACCCATCGCGGTGACGTCGTGTGGGCCGTCCCGGTCGGCTCCGATGGGACTCCCCGGCCGCTTCTCGAGGACGTTCTGCACGCCCCGACGCCCACCGATGACGGGCTGTCGCTGCCCGCTCGGCTGCTTGCCTCCGTTCCGGTCGAACCGTCGCGGCGGCGCGCTCTGCCCGGACCCGAGCTGGCGCAAGCGCTTGAGGCGGCCGCGAAAGAGTACGTCGGGCTTGTGCGGCTACTGCCGCCCGACCAGCGGTTCGCGCTTGTTCCGTCTCCCGGGTTTCCGAAGTCCACTGTGGATAACAAGCTTCGCGACGAAGTGCTGGCAGCGCTCAGCGTGGAACCGTGGCTGTCTGCTAAGGACGGCAACGAGGTTTCCGGTCGGCAGGGTCGGGTGCTCGACGTCGACGTGCCGGGGCTGTCCGCGCTTTTGAAGGACCTGGTGCCGGGGCTGATCGACGGGCCTGCTCAAGTTCTCAAAGCCGTTGCGGTGCAAGTGATCGGCATCGAAGAGGTGCTGGACACGCTGACCGGCGTCACCCGGGATCCGGGCTGGTGGCGGGACCTCTACGCCGCCTTGGCGATCGCCGTCGAGTCGCACGCTCTCGCCGGGGAACGGCTGGACGGGCTGCCCGTCCCCCTGTCCGACGGGCGGACGCTGCCGGGTGCTCGGGGCTGCCTGCTCGTCGAAGGCTCGGCCGAACTGCTCGACCTGTTGTCCGATGTGGATATTCCGGGACTGCGGCTGGTGCACCCCGCCGCGTCGCATCCGCTGCTGGAACGGCTGGGTGCCAAGCACGCCGATGCCCGGGAGCTGCTCAACGCCGACCAGTTACGGGATGCCGTCGAGCGCAGTGTCGAGGACGTCCGGTCCGGTTTGGACGGTACGACGCTCGCCGGTGCCGTGCTGCGGCTGATCGCCGACTGCGGGGACGATGCCCCGCGCTGGGTCGGGGCGCTCGCCCTGCCCGGCACCGACACCTGGCGCCGCGCCGACGAACTCGTCCTCCCGAACTCGCCGCTGCTCGACATCTTCGACGAAGAGGTCTTCGAGGAAGACGGCGCCATGGACGTCCTCGACGAGGACTTCGCCGGCGACTGGCCGCAAAGCACCCTCGAGGCCGCCGGGGTGCTCGACTCCTTCGCCGTGGTCGTCGACGACGAACCGCACGAACCCGACCACGACCTGCCCGACGAAGAAGCCTGGTGGGACTCGCGGCCGGAACCGCCGTCGACGCTCGTCGCGATCCGGGACCTCGACCTCGTCGCCGACGACGCCTGGCCCGCCGCCCTGCGCCTGCTCGCAGCCCGGCCGCAGACCTGGCAGGCGCTGCGCGCGCCGAACGGGCACGCCGCCTGGTGGATCGCGCAGTACGCCGTGCTCGAGGGCGCCGCGCCGAACGAGTGGCGGCTGCCGGACGCCGATCTGGCCGGGCTCTTCGACGAGGTTCCCGACGTCGGCCTGAGCGAGGAGCTCCTCGAGATCGCCGGGGTGCGCAAAGACCTCGATCTGTCCACTGTGGATGAGGCCAGGGATCTCCTCGACCGGCTTGCCGATCCGAGCCGCGAGGTGTCGCTCGGGCTGACCACACGCGCTTACGACGCCGTCGTCGAGTCCGGAGTGGACCCGGGGGTGCCGCGAGGCGTGCGGGCCGCCGATGGGTCCGTTGTGGACGACGCGCTGGTGCTGGACGTGCCGTGGGTCGCCGGGGCGCTCGAGCCCGGCCGGTACGTGGTCGCCCCCGAGGACCCGGAGCGGCTCGCCGACCTGCTCGACCTGCCGCTCGCGAGCACCGAGGAAGCCCGGGTCGTCAGCGAAGGCGAGTACGCGCCCTGGGCCGAGCTGCCCGCGCTGAAGCTCGTCGCCGACCAGCTCGGCATCCGGGTCCCGGACGGCGGTGTGCTGGTGCACGACCCGCTCACCGTGCGCATCCAGGACGCCGATCACGACGTCCCGTGGTGGTCCGATGACCGGCTGCACGCGGCCGACACGTCGGAGGGCCTGGCGCGCGCGTTCGCCTGGGCGGCCGGGCGCTGGCCCGACCGGCACCTGATCACCGCGCTGCTCGACGACCCGTCGCCGAGGACGATGCTGGGCTAGAGGCGCTGGGCCGACTTCGAGCCGCGGCGGGCGGCGGCGCGCTGCCAGGCGATGATCGCCATGCCGATGAAGCCGAGCGCGAAACCGGACAGCGCCGTCTGCACCCACAGCCCCGAAGTCGTGAAGAAGAGCACCACCAGCGCGACAGCCCAGATCGAGGTGCCTACGATCACCACCGGCGTCAGGTCGGTCAGCTTCTTGGGCAGCTCCGGCGTGTGCCGCAACGAGCCCGTAACCTCCGGTGGATTGATCGGTTCACTCACGAGGTGCAGGGTACTCCGCAGCAGCGAGAGAATGGGCAGGCGAATGGCGGAGCAGGAGACGACCCGCACCGGGACGTCCACACTGGACCGGTTCTTCAAGATCACCGAGCGGGGGTCGACCGTCTCGCGCGAGCTGCGCGGCGGCCTGGTCACCTTCGTCACGATGGCCTACATCGTGGTGCTGAACCCGCTGATCATCGGCAGCTTCTCGGCCGACGACGCGGGCGCCCACAAGGACGTCCTCGGCGGCATCCTGCCGGTGCCGCAGGTCGCCGCGGTGACCGCGCTCGTCGCCGGCGTGCTGACCATCCTCATGGGCCTGATCGCGAACTACCCGTTCGCCATCGCGACCGGCCTGGGCATCAACAGCCTGGTCGCGGTCACCATCGCCCCGCAGATGACCTGGCCCGAGGCGATGGGCCTGGTGGTCATCGAGGGCGTGATCATCGTCCTGCTGGTGCTCACCGGGTTCCGCACCGCGGTGTTCCGGGCCGTGCCGGCCGCGCTGAAGTCCGCGATCGCCGTCGGCATCGGCGTGTTCATCTGCCTGATCGGCCTGGTCGACGCCGGGTTCGTGCGCCGGCTGCCGGACGCCGCGCACACCACCGTCCCGGTCGGCCTCGGCATCAACGGCTCGATCGCCTCCTGGCCGACCGCGGTGTTCGTCGTCGGCCTGCTGGTCACCGGCATCCTGGTCGTCCGGAAGGTCAAGGGCGCGATCCTGATCGGCGTGCTGAGCTCGACCGTGCTGGCCATCGTCGTCGAGGCGATCGTCAACGCCGGGCCGTCGAAGGGCACCGACCCGAAGGGCTGGAACCTCGGCTACCCGGCGCTGCCGGACCAGGTGTTCGGCCTGCCGAACCTCTCGCTCGTCGGCGACGTCTCCTTCGGCGCTTGGACGCGGCTGCCGATCATCACCGTCTGCCTGCTGGTGTTCACCCTGGTGCTCGCCGACTTCTTCGACGCCATGGGCACCATGACCGGCCTCGCGAAGGAGGCCGACCTGCTCCCGAAGGACGGCCAGCTGCCCAACGTCGGCAAGGCGCTGTTCGTCGAGGGTCTCGCGGGCGCGGCCGGCGGCTTCGGCTCGGCCAGCTCGAACACGGTGTTCGTCGAGTCGGCGTCCGGCATCGCCGAAGGTGCCCGGACCGGCCTGGCGAACATCGTCACCGGCGTGCTGTTCCTCGCCGCGATGTTCCTGACGCCGCTGTACCAGGTGGTGCCGGTCGAGGCGGCCGCGCCGGCGCTGGTCGTCGTGGGCGCGATGCTGATGTCGCAGGTCCGCGAGATCGACTTCACCGACTTCTCGATCGCACTGCCGGCGTTCCTGACCATCGTCGTCATGCCGTTCACGTACTCGATCGCGAACGGTATCGGCGCCGGCTTCGTCAGCTACGTCGTCATCCGCGCGGCCACCGGCAAGGCCCGCCAGGTGCACCCGCTGATGTGGGTGATCGCGCTGGCCTTCGTGGCGTACTTCGCGGTCGGGCCGATCCAGGCGGCGTTCCGCTGATCAGCCCGGCGCGCTGACCTTCATCGCGGCGTCCAGCACGCCGCGGTTGCGGTCGAACTCGGCGGGCGGCGCCTCGTAGCGGATCGTGACGAGGCTGTCGCCCGCGCCGATCCCGATGACGGCGGCCCGTTCAGGGTGGCCGTCGCGGAGGTAGGTGTAGTCCCATTCCGCCGCGTCCTGGATGTCGCCGGCCTGCGCGGGCTTGAGGACCGAGCTGTCCTGGTGCGCCTTCGCGGCCACGGCTTTGAGCCCGCTCAGTGCGTCCTCCTGCGTGATCGGCACCTTGTCGGTCTCCAGGAGGAGCTGACCGCTGCGGTAGCTCGCCCGGTCGTTCTCGTGGGTGACGGCCCAGCCCGCCGGGACCGGGATCTCGATCGACCAGCCGCGCCCGCCGGCCACGTCGGGGAAGCGGTAGACCTCCAGGGACCCCTGGACGATGGCGGGAGCCGGCGTTGACGGTGGTGGTGCGGGCGCGGCCGCGGGCGCGTCGTCACCGCCGCCCAGGAACTGCGCCGCCACGACCGCCAGGACCGCCGCGCCGACCACGGCCGAGCCCACCAGCTTCTTGTTCATCGTGCTCCCCAGGGGTTTCGCTCCTGGGTGAGGACGCGCGACCGTATTCCAGGTTGCGGGTTGACGGAGATCACCCGCTCGGCCGAAGTTTCGTAAGGTATGCTAACTATATGTCCGGCGACACGCACGAACGCTCGTTGGCGAGCCGTCTGCGTCTCGCGGTGGTCCGGCTCAACCGCCGGCTGCGGGCACAGCGCGTCGGGGACGACCTCACGCTGACGCAGGTCGCCGCGCTGTCCACCCTCCACAAGTGCGGTGCGCTGACCCCGGGTCAGCTCGCCGCGAAGGAAGGCGTCCAGCCCCCTTCGATGACGAGGGTGATCGCCGCGCTCGAGGAGCTGCGGTTCGTCGAGCGGCGCCCGCACCCGACCGATGGCAGGCAGGCCATCGTCGAGCTGTCCGAGAGCGGGCTGGCCTACGTGCAGAAGGCCATCTCCGTGCGGGAGGCGTGGCTGGACCGGCAATTGGCGGAACTCGGCGACGAAGAGCGTGAAGTGCTCTCCAAAGCCGCCGAAATCATAGACAGGATGGCGGGGAACTAACCACGGTGACGGCCACGGGTAGCGAAACCAAGCGTTCGATCCAGACCACTGCTACCCGGGAGACGGCCTCACCGCCGTCCGCGTCGCCTCCATCCTCTCCCCAGCGCGGCAGCATGTTCGCCTCGCTGCGCGTCCGCAACTACCGGCTGTTCTTCACCGGCCAGGTCATCTCGAACATCGGCACCTGGATGCAGCGCATCGCCCAGGACTGGCTGGTGTTCACCCTCAGCGGCAACAACCCGATCGCCCTCGGTGTCGCGGTCGCGCTTCAGTTCACGCCCACGTTGTTCCTTTCGCTCTGGGCCGGCGTCCTCGCCGACCGCGTCGACAAGCGGCGGCTGCTCACCTGGATCCAGGTGGCAGCGTGTTCACAGGCCGCGATCCTCGGCGTGCTCGACCTGAGCGGGATCGCCGCGCTGTGGCACGTCTACGTCCTGTGCTTCACGCTCGGCGTGACGGCCGCGCTGGAAGTGCCGACGCGGCAGTCGTTCGTCGCCGAGATGGTGGGCCGCGACCAGGTGGCCAACGCCGTCGCGCTGAACTCGTCGATCTTCAACATGGCGCGGATCGTCGGCCCGGCCATCGCCGGGTTCGCGATCACCTGGATCGGCACCGGCTGGCTGTTCATCGCGAACGCGCTGAGCACGGTCGCGGTGATCACCGGGCTGGTCCTGATGAACCCGGACAAGCTGTTCCGCGTCGCGGCGGTGCCGCGCGAGAAGGGCCAGCTCGCCGAGGGCCTGCGCTACGTCCGGCGGCGGCCGGATCTGGTGACGGTGATGGTGCTGGTGCTGTTCGTCAGCACGTTCGGCATCACGTACTTCAGCTCGCTCCCGATCGTCGCGGCGAACGTGTTCCACACCGCCGCCGACGGCTACGGCCTCCTCTCGACGCTGGTCGCGGTCGGCACGTTCACCGGCGCGCTGATGTCGGCCCGCCGCGGCACCAAAGGCCGGCCACGGGTGCGGCTGATGCTCGTGTCGGCGTTCTTCCTGGGCGTGTTCGAGCTGCTCACCGCCTTCATGCCGACGTACCTGACCTTCGGCCTCGGCCTGATCCCGCTCGGCTTCGCCACGATGACCTTCCTCAACACGGCGAACGCCCTGGTGCAGACGTCGGTCAGCCCGGAGATGCGGGGCCGCGTGATGGGGCTGTACGTGCTCGTGCTGATCGGGGGGAACCCGATCGGCGGGCCGATGGTGGGGTGGATGGCCCAGGAGTTCGGCGGGCGGTCTCCGTTCTACATCGGTGGGGCGGTTTCGGCCGTGGCCGCGGTGGTGTGCGCGGTGGTGCTGATCCGGCGGGGCGGGATTTCCTGGCCGGTGAAGCGCGGCCTGGGGCTGCGGGTGCTCAAGCGGGCCAAGGTCTGACGGGACGTATCGGTTCGTATCCACGGCGTGACCGTAACCGCGACCACCGACAAAAACCGCGGCTGCGAGCCCTGAGTGTCACCCGGAAGAGTGAGATCCGAGTCTCCGCGGCCGACCCCTTGCCCGCGGAGATGAGGTTAGGCTAACCTCATACATGTCCGCTTCGTGGTGGGAGCGGCAGTCAGTTCGGGAACGGACGGAGCCCCGGCCCTGGGAAAACCCCAGGCCGGGGCTTCGTTCACCTCAGCGCAGTGTCGGGCTGCGGCACGTCGCCCGTCAAGGGACTCCCGCCCGGTGGTACCGGCAAGCGCGTCAGCGTCATCCCGAAGTACACGCGGTACGCCAGGTGGACCGCCTCGGGAGACGGCAGGCGGACCTCGTTCCGGACGCCGTCCACCGTCTCGATCAGCTTGTCGCCCGACAGCGTCACACGACCCTGGGACGTCGGGCGGGAGCACGTCAGCGACTGCGTGAAGTGGGACTCCGGGGACGTCGTCTGCCACCACGCCATCGGGATGAAGTCGGCCAGCGGGCGCGGGCGGCGCTCCAGGCGGTACTGCGGCTTGCCGTCCAGCAGGATGTCGACGTCGCCGTGCGGGGCGTCCAGGATCAGGAACTCACCGTCCGCGTCGCGCTGGGCGTCCACGGCGGACAGGCGCAGCGGGTGCCGGGCGAAGCGGCCGAAACCGACGTCCACCAGCCACTCCTCGGCGTCCAAGGCGACGACGATCGCCGCGTGGTCCAGTGGTGGGCCGACCGTGCCGTCGGAGCGGAAGACTTGGGCCGCGCGCAGCGAAGCGTCGTAACCCAGCTCGCGCAGCAGGGCCGCGAACAGGCCGTTCAGCTCGTAGCAGAATCCGCCTCGCCGGCGGCCGACGATCTTGGCGAACAGGGCCTCCTCGTCGAGGACGACCGGCTCGCCGAGGTGGCTGCTCAGGTTCTCGAACGACACCGCGGCCAGGTGGCGTTCCTGCAGGTGGCACAGCGTCGCGAGGTCGGGTGCCGCCGGGCGGGCGACGCCGAGGCGGGCCAGGTACGCGTCGATGTCCATGGCACCCACTCAAACACCTCGACCGCGCTGGAGGTCAAGGCGTTTTCCCCCGGCGCGAAAACGGGGCCCTCCCGGAAGGGAGGGCCCCGTTCGACGCGGAAGAACTCAGCCGAGCAGCAGGCCGTTACCGCCCGCGACGGCGTTGTCGAAGCGCTTGCTGATCTCGGCCCAGTTGAAGATGTTCCACAGGGCCTTGACGTAGTCCGGCTTCACGTTCTTGTAGTCCAGGTAGAACGCGTGCTCCCAGACGTCGACCAGCAGGATCGGCACGGTCGGCAGGATCAGGTTGTTGTGGTGGTCGCGCAGCTGCTGGGTGATCAGCGTCTTGCCGATCGGGTCCCAGGACAGCGCGCCCCAGCCGTTGCCCTGGATCGTGGTCGAGACGGCGGTGAACTGCGCCTTGAACTTGTCGAAGGAGCCGAACGCCTCGTCGATCGCCGCGGCGAGCTCGCCGGTCGGCTTGTCGCCGCCTTCCGGCGACAGGATCTTCCACCACACGACGTGGTTGGCGTGGCCGGCCAGGTTGAAGGCCAGCGTGGTCTCCAGGCCGACGATCGAGCCGAAGTCGTTCGCTTCGCGGGCGGCTTCGAGCTTGTCGAGCGTGTCGTTCGCGCCCTTGACGTAGGTCGCGTGGTGCTTGCTGTGGTGCAGCTCGTTGATCTCGCCGGAGATGTGGGGCGCGAGGGCGCCGTAGTCGTAGTCGAGATCGGGGAGCTCGTAGCGGGCCATTGGCCCTCCTTCTGTCTTCGACACAAGTTTCCGGTACCGAACCTAGTAGCACACGCCCCCTCGCGGCGAGCGGGGGCGCGTGGCCGTCACAGCTTGGGACGGCGGTCCGTAGATGGCGTACCCCGGAGGTGCACCACCCGAAACCGAGCCTGCAACTTGGACTTAAGTGGAGGTCAACGGCCTGTGAGATCAGGCACGGAACTCGTCGAGGCGCAGCGCCAGCTCGTCGAAGACGGCGACGTTGCATTCGAAGGCCACCAGCGTCTCGTCGATCACGCGGGCGCGCTCGGCCTCGTCCCAGGGCGCGTTGTCCAGCTTCGCCCGGTACTGGTCCCGGAAGCGGGGCGCGCTGCCGATGCGGTCGAAGTGGTAGAACAGCGCGCCCGCCTCGGCGACGTCGTAGTTCTTCTCGAGCGTCCGCCGGATGACCTGGCCGCCGGCGATGTCGCCGAGGTAGCGCGTGTAGTGGTGGGCGACGTACCCACCGGCCCACGCCGACGCTTCGCGGATCCGGTCGGCGTATGCCCGGGTGGAGGCGAGCGGCGAGATCGTCGCGCGCCAGTCGGGGCCGACCAGGTGGGCGAGGTCGCGTTCGAGGAGCGGGAGGCGCCGCAACTCGTCGAAGACGAACTCACCGCCGACGGGGTCGCCGGCCATCGCGTCGCTCGCGGCCTCGATCGCGCCGTAGATGAAGTAGTACTGGATCGCCAGCTGGGTGTAGCCGTCGCGGGTCAGCTCCCCGCCGAGCAGGGCGCGCATGTACGCGGAGTAGTTCGCCCGGTCGTGGACTTCGAGGGTCGACGCGCGCAAGGTCGCCGAGAAGGGGCGGGCGTCCGTGGTCACCGACATGGCAGGCCTCCCGGCGATCGATCTGACAGGCTGTCAGAAAGATCGTAGGGCATGAATCGGACTTAGGCCACCCTAAACTCTCGCGCCCACCGCCCGCAGGACGAACCGCACCGCCGCTTCGACGACGTCCACCAGCTGGTCGGCGGGCCCGTCGACCAGCGTCCGGTTGCCCAGCGCCGCGGTGATCATCGGGATCAGGACGTCCGGGTCCTCGGCCGGCCAGCGGCCCAGGTCGACGCCGCCGGCGAGGATGGCGCGGAGGCGGTCGGTGATCGGGTCGGCGTGCGCGCTGATCCGCCGGTACGCCGCCGGGGCCAGTGCCGACGCGAGCGCCGTTCCCGGTGGCATGTGGTACTCGGCCAGCACGCGCAGCTGCAGCCGGACGAACGTGGCCAGCTGGTCGACCGGGTCCGCCTGGGCCTCGACGGCTTCGGTCAGCCGCGTGACGTACTGGGCCGCCTCGTCCTCGACGAACGCGACGAGCAGGCTCTCCTTGTCCGGGAAGTGGTTGTACAGCGCCGTCCGGCCCACCCCGGCCGCCGAGGCGACGCCGGCCAGCGTGATCGCGTCGAAGCCGCGCTCGTAGAGCTGCGCGCGCAGCACTTCGAAGACCCGGGACCGCACCTCACGCCGGTGCGCCTCCAGCGACTCACCGAGAATTTTCGGCATCCGCCCAGGCTAGCGTCAATCGGCCACCGGCCACGTGTGAACCGGTTCGCCCGCCTCGGACAGTTCCAGGTAGCGCCCCAGCATCAGGCTCAGCGCCGCCTCGCGGTCCAGCCCGCGTTCCTGCGCCCGCAGGACGTAGTCGCGCTGCCAGGTCGCGCCCGTCCGCCGCGCCAGGCAGCGGCGCTCGATGATCCCGAGGTAGCGCTCACGGGCCTCGTCGGAGACGTCGGAGCGGCGCAGGCCCTCGTGGGCGAGCGGCAGCAGCACGCGCAGCGCCAGCTCGTCCGGCGGGATCCAGCCGATGCCCGGCCAGTACAGCTGCCCGTCGAAACCGCGTCGCGCGCCCGCGTACAGGTTTTCCTCGGCGGCCTGGAACGACATCTGGCTCCACACCGGGCGTTCCGCCTCGGCCAGCGCGCGCTGGGCGCCGTAGAAGAAGGCCGCGTTCGCCACCGTGTCGACCACGGTCGGCCCGGCCGGCAGCACCCGGTTCTCGATCCGCAGGTGCGGCAGGCCGTCGACGACGTCGTACACCGGGCGGTTCCAGCGCCAGATCGTCCCGTTGTGCATGCGCAGCTCGGTGAGCTTCGGCGCCTGGCCCGCGTCGAGCGCCTCGATCGGGTCCTCGGCGTCGGTTTCCGGGAGCAGGCCGGGGAAGTAGCGGACGTTCTCCTCGAACAGGTCGAAGATCGACGTGATCCAGCGCTCGCCGAACCACACCCGCGGCCGGACACCCTGGTTCTTCAGCTCCTCGGGCCGGGTGTCGGTCGCCTGCAGGAAGAGCGGGATCCGCGTCTCGTGCCACAGCGCCTTGCCGAGCAGGAACGGGGAATTCGACGCGAGCGCGATCTGCAGCCCGGCCAGGCACTGCGCCGCGTTCCAGTGCGCGGCGAACTCCTCGGGCGCGACCTGCAGGTGCAGCTGCACGCTGGTGCACGCGGCCTCCGGCAGGATCGACTCGGCATAGCTGCGCAGGCGTTCGGGCTGCTGGCCCGGCAGCGGCGCGCCCTCCATGGCGAGCACCGTGCGTTCGCCGCGCGCGGCGAAGATCTGGTCGTTCAGCGTGGAGTACCGGGTCTTGTTGGTGAGCCACTTCTGGTCGAAGTGCTCGTGCTTCAACGTCGGCAGGATGCCGATCATGGCCAGCGACGAGCCGGTGTCACGCGCCTTCGTCGCCGCGGTGTCGAGGTACGCGCGCAGGTCGTCTTCCAGCTGGAGCGCGGAATCGCCCGCCAGCGGCCGCGGCGGGACGTTCAGCTCGATGTTGTGCTGGCCCAGCTCGGTGGTGAACGACGGGTCGTCGAGCGCCTCCAGCACCGCGGTGTTCGTCATCGACGGGCGCAGTTCCCGGTCGACGAGGTTCAGCTCGACTTCGAGGCCGATGTTCTTGCGGGGGAACGAAAAGCTGCCGTCGGTGAGCATCCGGGCCAGCGTGTCGAGGCAGCGCTGCACCTTCCGGCGGTACCTTCCTCGGTCCAGCGTGTTGAACGACTGAGCCTCGAGGTCCATCCCCATGACCATCCCTGCTTCGTGTCGGCGTGGACTAGGACGTGTTTCAGGCCCCGGCGGACAACCGTTACACAGCCGATGCACCCGGGCTAGCGGCCAAACTGGTGCTCTCCGTCACGGGCGGTTAACCGAAAGCAAAATGGCCCCGTTCGTACCACCATGCGGTGGACGTTCGGACCAATCATGCGCCCGGCAAGCGGGTGACAGACTGGGCGGATGGGCGTGATCCACATCGACCACTCCGGCGATCCCCGCGTCGACGATTTCCGCGACCTGTCCACTGCGGACCGTCGCCCCGACCGGCCCGGCGGGCGGGGTCTCGTCATCGCCGAAGGCACTGTCGTGGTGTCCCGGCTGCTGGCGTCCCGCTACCCGGTCCGCGCGCTGCTGGGCGTGTCGCGGCGGTTCGAAGAACTGGCCGATGAACTGGCCGGACTCGACGTGCCGCAGTACGTGGCCTCCGCGGAAACCATGGCCGACGTGGTCGGGTTCCACCTCAACCGCGGGATCCTCGCCGTCGCCGACCGGCCCGCGCCGCTGACCGTGCCGGAGGTCGTCGGCGGCACCGGCCCGATCGCCGTGCTGGAAGGCGTCGGCGACCACGAAAACCTCGGCGCGCTCTTCCGCAACGCGGCCGCGCTCGGCGTCGGCGGGGTGCTGCTCGGCCCCGGCTGTTCCGACCCGCTGTACCGGCGCAGCGTGCGCGTGTCGATGGGCCACGTCCTGCGCGTGCCGTTCGGGCACCTGACGGACTGGCCGGGCGGGCTCGACGACCTGCGGGCGCGCGGGTTCGCCGTTGCGGCGTTCACCCCGCGGCCGGGGTCGATCCCGCTGCCCGCGCTGCGGGAGCACGCCCCCGGGCGGGTGGCGCTGCTCTTCGGCGCCGAAGGTCCCGGGCTGACCGAAACGGCGCTCGCGGCGGCTGATCATGCCGTCCGGATACCCATGCCGGCCGGAGTCGATTCACTGAACATCGCGACGGCCGCCGCCGTCGCCTTCTACGAACTGGCCAGGGGCGGCTAAAGTTCTGGTCTCCGAGGCGGGAAGGGGCACCATGGAGCTGCGGATCCGCGGCGAACGCGCCGTGCTGGCCGGCCCGGGCGGGGAGCACGCGCGCGAGGTGGACCCGCACAAGCTCGCGATCGGCGCCGACTTGGCGCGGGCCCTGCACGAGTGGGCGCGCGTGGCTTCCGCGGTCACCGCCGATCCCGGGGTGGAGGCGGGCGCGGTGGTTTCGCAACGCGGCCGCCAGCTGGCCACCCGCCTGGCTTCGGTGATGGGCACGACCGTGCGATTCGTCGACCCGGTGACCGGTGAAGACACGGTCGTCGAACCGCCCGCGCCGCCCACCGAACCCGGCTACCGGTTCGTCCGCGCGGTGCTCGGCCCGCCCGGCCCGCCCGGCGAGCCGACGCCCTGGCTGACCGGCCTGACCGTCTCGGCGTTCATCGCGGCCGTGGTCGTCGTGGCCATGCTGGCGCTCGCCTCGACGCTGGTCCGCGAAACCAGCGGCTGGGTCGCGCTGGGGGCGTCGGTGATCGTGACGGCCGGGATCGCGCCGTCGCTGTGGCTGATCCGCCGCACGCCGATCCTGCGCTGGGCCGCCTACGGCGCGGCCGGCGGGGTCGTGATCGCGTGGTTCGGCGTGCTGGTGATTGCCTTCTAGCGGAACCTGGCGTAGGTCACGAGGGTGCCCTGGGCCTGGGTCGCCGTCTGGCTGCGGAAGGAGTAGCCGTGGAAGGCGGCGATCTGGCGGATCAGTTCGGGGGAGACGTCGAACTGGCCGGAGAAGAACGTCACGCTGGCGCTGCCGTCGAATTCACCCGCCAGCCAGCCGACGCGCGCCGAGCGGGGGAAGACCCGGAGCACCCACAACAGCGGTGGCACGCCGAGGACGGTGAGGCCGAAACTGATCGCGAAGAGGCGCTCCTGGCCGGTGAGCGCCCCCGTGACGACGCCGCCGCCGAAGCACAGCACGGCCCACAACGCCGGGGCGAGGAAACCGGCGAACGACATCCGGAACTTCCGCGCGGCGACTGGCGATCCGCGGCGCAGCAGCAGGATCCGGTCGGTGCGGTCGGCGAATTCCGCGGCGGGGCGCAGCCCCTCGCCGCCCGCGATCTCGGCGATCCGGGCCGGCGTCAGCTTCGCGTGCCGGACGCTCACCCACAGCTCGTCACGACCCTCGAGGTGGTTGCGCAGCCACTGCTCCCGGCCCGGTGACCCGGCCGGGACCTCGTAGGACGGTGGCCTCCGAGGCGCCGGCGTGCCGAAAACCAGCCCGGGACGGGTTTTCCGGAACAGCAGATCGCGGCGGTTGCGGGTCGATTCGCACGGGCCGGCCGAGAAGTAGCCGTGGAGAGAAGCGACTTCGCCGAGCAACTCGGCGGACACCGACGGCGGCGGGGGCACGATCACCTGCGGGCTGCCGTCGAACGGCTCGTCCAGCCACGGCATGCGCGGCGACCGGCCGGCGACCGCGCGGATCAGGAACTGCGCCGCCACCGCGGCGACCAGGAAGACCGGGATCAGCAGGACCGGCCACTTCTGCTCGGCGGTGGCGGCGATCCAGGTGCCCGCGGCGGCCACGGCGACGCCGAGGACGGCGGCCACGCCTTGGACCGCGGTCAGGTCGAGCCGGCGTCCGGCCGTGCGCGGCCGCAGCTCTTCGTCGGGGAGCCCGGTGCGGCGCAGCAGCAGGAGCCGGTCGGTGCGGTCGGCGACCTCGGCGACCACGGTCATCCCGGCGGCCGCCGCGGCCTTGCCGATGTCGTCGCGGCCGAGCCGCAGCCTGCGCGAACTGGCCCAGAACTGCTCCTGTTCGTCGAGCAGCTTCGCGAGCCGGCGGCGGTCGGCGTCCGTGCCCGGGCCGTGGTCGAACGGCGGCGGGAAGAGCCAGGGCGCGAACTCGAACCGCAGGGATTCCGGTTGCGCAGGCGCGGTTTCCCGGTACCGGCGCGAGTGCGCGGCCTGCCGGACGGTCGTCGGGTCCAGGCCCCACTGCGCCGGCACCACGTCGACCACCGGAACGCCGCTGAACGCGCGGTGTCTGAGCTCGCCGAAGCGGACGAGCCAGGCTTCCTGGTCACGCTGCATGATCGGTCCCTCCCCCTCAGTGACATCGTAGCCTGACGGGATGGAGCAGCTGGACGTTTTGCGGGGGTTGTGCCTGGCCCTGCCGGAGACGACGGAACGGCTCAGCCACGGCGAGCCGGCGTGGTTCGTGCGCGGCAAGAAGACGTTCGTGATGTTCGCCGACCACCACCACGACGACGTGCTCGCCTTCTGGTGCCCGGCGCCGCCAGGGGTGCAGGAGGAGCTGGTGCGCACCGAGCCGGAGCGGTTCTTCCGGCCGCCGTACGTCGGCCACCGTGGGTGGCTGGGGGTGCGGCTGGACGTCGACGTCGACTGGGCGGAGGTCGACCGGATCGTGCGCGAGGCCTACCGGCTGGTGGCGCCGAAGACGCTCGCGGCGCGGGTGGTCTAGCCGCGCTGCGAGCGGACCCCGAGCAGCACGTCCTCCCAGGACGGCACGATCGGGTGGTTCTTCTTGGCCTTCGGCCGGGGCTCCGGCACCGCGGCGTCCTCGTCCGGGTCCACCGGGACGCGCGGGATCTCACGGGTGTCGTCGTCCGGGTCCGGCTCGGCCGACGGCAGCTGCGCGCGCTCCGGCTCCACCGAGTCCAGCGTCGGCTGGAACTCCGTCTCGCGGGCCGGCTCGAGGGCGCGGACCGTGCGCGGCGCGCGGTAGGCGTTCGGGTCCAGGAGGACCTCGGCGTTCTCGTCCAGCGCCGTCACGGTGCCGCCGTGCGCCCCCGGCGAGAACGCCCAGTGCGCGCGGTTGTCCGACCGCCCGGCCTTCCAGCTGAGCACGACGACCCAGCGGCCGTCGTCGCCCTTCCAGGAATCCCAGGTGGCGCGTGAGTAGTCGTGGCCGCGGACGCCGAAGCTGTGCGCGACGACCTCGCCGAGCGTCTGCACGTCGGGGCCGTCTTCGCGGACCGGGTGGGCGCTCTGCGCCAGCTCGGCGGTCCGGGACCGCTCGAGCAGGACGGGGTAGGCGTAGCGCTCGACGCGCTGCGTCGAGACACCGGCGCTCGCGGCGACCTGCTCGACGGACTCGCCGGCCCGGATGCGCTGCTGGATCTCGCGTGGCCGCATCTGGCTCTCCAACTCGATTTCGATCTGGCCGAGGCGGGTGATGTCACCCCGCGCCGCCGCGCGCAGTCGCTCATCAGCCGGGAGCAGGAAACGAGTACGGCTCGCCGGGTCTTCGAGCACGATGGACTTGCCGTCCTCGTGCAGTCCGACCACTCGCAGCGCCCGCATTGTTCTCGCCTCCCCGATCTTCTTCACCGTTGTGGGTGCCCACGTTAGAACGGCGCGTCGGCTTGACGTGCGAGGCGCGCCGAGTCCGCATCGAACTGCCCACTGTTCACTTTGCGTCCTCCGCATCCTCGCTCAGCCAGGTCAGCGGCAACAGGGTGACACGCCGGACACGCAAAGTCACGATCGAGTGGATCAAGAAGGCGGCAGCCGGACCGTCACCACGAGCCCGCCGCGGCGGCCGGGCTGGGCTTCGGCGTAGCCGCCGTGGGCCTGGGCCACCGAGCGGACGATCGACAACCCGAGCCCCGCGTTGCGCGTGTCGCCCGTTCGCTCGGCGCCGCCCAGCCGGCGGAACGGCTCGAACAGTGTCGGCACCGCCTCGGGCGGCACCACCGGACCCGAGTTCCGCACCTCCAGGGCCGGGTCACCGCGCACCTCGACGTACACCCAGCCGGCGGGGGCGTTGTACGTGATCGCGTTGACCACCAGGTTCGTCACCAGCCGCTCGAGCAGCACCGGGTCGCCCGCCACCACCCGCGCCCGGAGGCGGGTCTCCACCCTCACCCCGGCCGCCTCGGCCTGGGCGGACGTCGCCCGGACGACCGCCGCGGCGACCTCGTCGAGGCGCACCGGCGTGCGCGCGTGCAGGCCGCGGTCGCTGCGGGCCAGGATCAGCAGCCCCTCGATCATCCGCTCGCTGCGCTCGTTCGTGTGCAGCAGGTGCGTGCCGAGCTTCTTCAGCTCCGGCGGGACGTCGGGGTCGGCCATCGCCACCTCGATCAGCGTCCGCTGCACCGCCAGGGGCGTCCGGAGTTCGTGGGACGCGTTCGCGACGAACCGCTTCTGGCTGTCGAACGACTCCGCGAGCCGGTCGAGCATGCCGTCGAAGGTGTCCGCCAGCTCCTTCAGCTCGTCCGGCGGCCCTTCGAGGTTGATCCGCCGGTCGAGCTTGCCCGCTTCCAGGCGGCGCGCGGCCGTCGTGATGTCGTGCAGCGGCCGCAGCGCGCGGCCGGCCATCAGCCAGCCGAACAGCACGGCCAGCGCCGCCGTGGCCACCAGCGCGATCGCCGAACCGACTAGCAGCGTCGACAGCGTCGAGGAGCGGTACTCGTCGAGCGAGCCGCTGAGCAGCTGCACCGCGGCACCCGGGGACGGGATCGCCGCGCGGGCCGCGACGCCGAACGTCACGTCGGCCGAGCCGACCGTCGTCAAGGCGGCCCGGGTGGGATCCGGCAGCGTGCTCCGCACCAGCAGGTAGTTGATGACGACCAGAACCACCCCGGCGACCAGGAAGAGCCCGCCGTACCAGGCCGTCAGCTTCGTCCGGACGGACAGGCCGTTCACGGCGCGCCGAACCGGTAGCCGGCGCCCGGCACGGTCTCGATCACCGGCGGGTCGCCCAGCTTGCGCCGCAACGTCATCACCGCGACGCGCACCGCGTTGGTGAACGGGTCGGCGTGTTCGTCCCAGGCCTTTTCCAGCAGTTCTTCGGCGCTGACCACCGTGCCCTCGGCCCGCATGAGCACCTCCAGCACGGCGAACTCCTTCGGCGAGAGCAGCAGGAACCGGCCGTCGCGCGCGGCCTGGTGGCGCGGCAGGTCGAGCACGACGCCGTCGCGTTCCAGCACCGGCGGCAACGCCGGCCGCGCGCGCCGCGACAGCGCCTGCACCCGGGCGACCAGCTCGGCGAACGCGAACGGCTTCGTCAGGTAGTCGTCGGC
>NZ_JBSGJD010000053.1:0-42607 GCF_053605405.1 Amycolatopsis sp. NPDC003861 | reverse complement strand
GCCTGTATAGGGTGTTACCCCGGGACCGGGCCCGGCACTCGCGGGTGTGCCGGGCCCGGGTTCGTCAGAGGGCGACGCCGAGGAGGGCGTCGACGGCGTCGCGGATCAGGCCGGGTGCCGTCGGGTCGGTGCCGTCGCGACGCAGAGCCTCGCTCGCCCACGCGTCGATCGCCACCAGGGCCTTCGGCGTGTCGAGGTCGTCGGACAGGTGGTCGCGCAGCCGCGTGACGGTGTCCTCCGCCGCCGGTCCGGTGGCCAGGGAGACGGCTTCGCGCCAGCGCGCGAGCCGGGTTTCGGCTTCGGCGAGGAGCGCGTCGGTCCACGGGCGGTCTTCGCGGTAGTGGCCGGCGAACAGCGCGAGCCGGATCGCACCCGGGTCGACCCGGTCGGCGCGCAGCCGCGAGACGAACACGAGGTTCCCGCGCGACTTCGACATCTTCTCGCCGTCGAGGCCGATCATCCCGGCGTGCACGTAGTGGCGGGCGAACGGGCCGTCCTTGGCGACGGCCTCGGCGTGCGCCGCGCTGTACTCGTGGTGCGGGAAGATCAGGTCCGAACCACCGCCCTGGAGGTCGAAGCCCAGGCCCAGCCGGTTGACCGCGATCGCGCTGCACTCGATGTGCCAGCCGGGCCGTCCGGCGCCGAGCTCGGACTCCCAGGACGGCTCGCCTTCGCGGGCAACGCGCCACAGCAGCGCGTCCAGCGGGTGGCGCTTGCCGGCGCGGTCGGGGTCGCCGCCGCGCTCGGCGAAGAACTTCCGCATGGTCGGCTCGTCGTAGTTCGACTCGTAGCCGAACTTCCCGGTCGCGTTGTGGTCGAAGTAGACGTCGGGGAACTCCGGGTCGTCCGCGCGGTAGGCGGCGCCGTTGGCCAGCAGTTTCGCGATGACCTCGACGATCTCCGGGATGCTCTCGACGGCGCCGACGAACTGCTTCGGCGGCAACACACGCAGGGCGACCATGTCCTCGCGGAACAGCGCCGTCTCGCGCATGCCCAGCACGACCCAGTCGTCCTGGTCGCGTTCGGCCCGCTCCAGCAGCGGCTCGTCGATGTCCGTCACGTTCTGCACGTAGTGGACGTCGTGCCCGTTGTCCCGCCAGATGCGGTTCACCAGGTCGAAGGCGAGGTACGTCGCGGCGTGCCCCAGATGCGTCGCGTCGTAGGGCGTGATGCCGCAGACGTACATCCGGGCGGTGGCGCCGGGCGCGGTCGGGCGGATCTGCCCGGTGGCCGTGTCGTGGAGCCGCAGCGGGCGGGGGGTGCCGGGGATGCGGGGCACGTCGACCGATGACCAAGTCTGCATACCTCGACTGTAAGGCTGGTGCGTCACGCCTTCCCGAGCGGTGGGACGAGCCTCACGCGGGCGTAGGTTTCGATCGCCCGCGCCAGCCACGCCGGGAGCGCCGGATCGGCCCGCTCGGCCAGCGCCCGCTGCCGCGGATCGGTGACGTAGAGCCCGCCCATCGCCGCGTAGGCCGCGGCGGTCGGCTGCCAGAAGTGGCTGACGGACCGGTGGTGCTCGGCGACGGCGTCGAGCGCGGCGGGATCGTCCGGCGCCGCCCCGGACCGCATGACGGAGGCCAGCCGCCGGAAGAGGGCCGCACTCCGGGCGGCGGCGTGCTCGTAGTCGGCGGCGGTGAGCCCCTCCTGGGCGGCCTGGGCGGTGTCGAACGCCACGGCGGCCCCCTCGCCGAATGTCTCGCGGTAGTGCTGCCGCAGGGCGGCGCTGTCCTTCCGGAGGCCGGCGAAGAACCGCTCGGGATCCTCGATCCGAGCCCGGCCGAGGTCACCGAGCGTCTCCTCGACGGTCCCGATGACCCGATCGAGGCGCCGCCGCTCTTCTTCGAGCTGCGCGAGGTGCCCGCGCAGGGCGGTGGCCTCGTCGACCTGCTCGCCGAGCACGGCCCCGATCTCGGCCAGCCCGAGCCCGAGCCGCCGCAGCAGCAGGATGCGCTGCAGGCGCAGCAGCTCGAGCCGGCCATACCAGCGATACCCGTTCGGCGCGACCGAAGCCGGGGGCAGCAGGCCGATCGCGTCGTAGTGGCGCAGCATCCGCGCCGAGACGCCGGACGCCTTCGCGACCTGGCTGATCGAGTACTGCATCAGGCCAGCTTAGGAGGCGACCTTCACACGGTGGCAAGTTTTGCAGCCCCGCCGGCTGGTGTGGGCAGCGCGGCCCGGTGGGGCGAGCGCACCTCACCGACCAGCGCGAACCCGCCGGGCGCGAGTGGCCGCCACCGAGCCCCGACGCGCAGCCGGCACACGTGAGCCGCCCGGGCGCTCACTCACGCAGGTGAGCGCCCGCGCCGGCGCGGTGGGGCCGCCGCACCTCGCCGACCACCGCGAACCCGCCGCGGCCACGAGCGACCGAGCCCCGCCGCACCGCCGGCTTGCGTGGCAGCGCGGGCGCTCCCTCAGCCAGTCGAGCGTCCGCCCAACCCCCGGGGGCAGCGCATCTCACCGGCGGCCCCGCACTCGCCGAAATCGCCGCCGGGCGCGAGTGGCCGCCGCAGCGACCGGGCCCCGGCCGGGGCGCTCACCCAGCCGGGTGAGCGCCCGCGCCGGTCACCGCCGGGTGCGCAGGTAGTCGCCGACCACTGCTGCGCCCAGGCCGTCCAGGTCCGGGGCGATCACGCGGCCTCCCGAGCGGCGGGCGATCAGGTCCACGAACGCCGTCAGCCTCGGGTCGTCGCCCAAGCGGAACACCGAGATCGATGCGCCCAGCTTGGCCAAGCGGTCCACTTCGGACAGTGTCTTGTGGAGGGTCCGGGGCTGGGGCGGGTAGTCGAAGACCGCCTCGCCGTCGGGTTCCAGGTGGGCCGTCGGCTCGCCGTCGGTGACCATCAGGACCACCGGCTGGGCGTCCGGGTGCCGCCGCAGGTGCTGACCCGCCAGCAGCAGCCCGTGGTGGGCGTTCGTGCCCTGCTCCCAGGCGCCCTCCAAGCCCACCAGCTCCGGCAGCTCCATCGACTGGGCGTAGCGGCCGAACGTGATCAGCTGCAGGGCGTCGTTGCGGAACCGGGTGCTGATCAGCTGGTGCAGCGCGAGCGCCGTGCGCTTCATCGGCAGCCAGCGCCCCTCCTGCACCATCGACCACGACGTGTCGACCAGCAGCGCCACCGCCGCGCGCGTCCGGTGCTCGGTCTCGACCACCTCGACGTCCTCGACGTCGAGGCGCACCTGCCGCTCCCCCACCGACACCGACCGCAGCACGGCGTTGCGGATGGTGCGCGGCACGTCCCAGGGCTGCATGTCCCCGAACCGCCACGGCCGCGACGCGCCGGTGGGCTCGCCCGCCGCACCCGCCGACTCGGTCTCGCGCTCGCCGGTCTTGCCGCGCAACGCGTTCACGATGTCGGACAGCACCGTCTCACCCAGGCGCCGCAACGCCTTGGGCGACAACCGGAGCGAGCCGTCGGCGGCGCGTTCGAACAGGCCCTGGCGACGCAGCTCGCGCTCCAGCTCGGCCAGCCGGCGAGCGTCGACACCCGCGTCCTTGCCGAGCTGGCGCTCGAGGGACTCCAGGTCGATGTCCTCCAGCCGCGCGCCCGGGTAGGACTGGCCGAGCTGCTCGGCCAGCGCGTCCAGCTCGGCGAGGTCCTGCATGGCCTGGGCGCCTTCGCCCATGCCCAGCGGGTTGTTGCCGCGGAAGCGCGCCGAGCCCGTCCAGTCCTCGCCCGGCCGGGCCGCCCGCAGCTGACCGTCCAACCGGGACAGTTGCTGGGCCAGCCGGGGGTCACCGAAGGCCTGCTGGGTCAGCTCGGCGAGCTCCGCGCGCTGTTCCGCGGACATCGAATTGAGCATCCGCTGAGCGGCCGCTGACCGCTCGGCCAGCGCGTCGATCAGCTCCTCGACGTTCCGCGGGTTCTCCGGGAAGAACTCGCCGTGCTTGGCCATGAAGTCGTCGAAGCGCTGCTGGATGTCCTCCGCGCCCTGGGCGTGGGCGGCGAGCAGGTCGTTGAGGTCGGAGAGCATCTCGTTGATCCGCTCGACGTCCTCGGGCCCGGCGTTCTGCAGCGCCTGCTTCATGCCCTGGAACCGCGACTCCATCAGCTCCTGGCCCAGCAGGTCCCGGATCTTCTGGTAGTTCTCCCGGCCCTGTTCCGAGCGCCAGTCGTAATTCGCCAGTTCGTTGACGGCGGCGGCTGTCCCCGGCGGCAGCGCGTCGAGCTGGGCCTCCCGGAACCGGGCGTCGTCGTCCGGGTCCGGGAACAGCTCGCGGCGCTCGGCGTCGAGGGCCTCCTGCAGCAGGCGCTGGACCTCCTGCAGGGTGCCGTCGAGGTTGTTGCGCCGCTGGATCTGCGACCGGCGCTGCCACAGCCGGCGGGTCAGCTCGTCGAGGCCCGCGGTGCGGTGCGTGCCGCGCCGCAGCATCTCCTCCAGCGCGGCCCGCGGCGACGCGCCGGCCATGACGTCCTGGCCGATCTCGTCCAGCGCGTCACGCAGGTCGGCCGGCGGCGCGAGCGGGTCCGGCCCGTCGTGCCACGGGCCGTAGGAGTAGCCGTCGGGAAGCGGGACCGCGGTCATCGGCCGTAGACGGTCGTCGCGTCGTCGGAGTCCTTCGCGAGCCTGCGCGAGAGGAACAGCGATTCGAGGGCGAGTTCGACGGCGGCCGCGATCCGCCCGGCGGGCTCGTCGGCGGCGACCCCGGCACGCTGGGCGACCTCGTGCAGCACCGGCAGTTCCGGCAGCGCTTCGAGGACGTCCTTGCCCGGCACGCGCTCGCCGGTGGACACCAGGTGCCCTTCGCCGACCGCGTCCGCCAGGGGCCGCAGGTCGAGGCCGGCGAACCGGTCACGGGCGGTCTCGGCGATCGCCATCCGCAGCAGGTGCACGAGGTGCTCGATCTCGCGGCCCTCTTCGCCGGGCTCGAACTCGATCTTGCCGCGCAGCACCGACGGGACGGCGTCGAGGTCGACCGGGCGCGCCACCGCGGGCTCCTCGCCGGTCAGCGCCGAACGCCGCAGCGCCGCGGCCGCCACGGTTTCCGCCGCGGCGACGGCGAACCGCGCCGAGACGCCGGAGCGCTGGTCGATCACCGTGGATTCCCGGAGGTTCCGGACGAACCGGGCGAGCACTTCCAGCAGCGGCTCGCCGACTTCGGCGACGAGGTTCGCCTCCTGCCGCACGACCGCCACTTCCGAGGCCACGTCCAGGGGGTAGTGGGTGCGGATCTCGGCGCCGAAGCGGTCCTTCAGCGGGGTGATGATCCGGCCGCGGTTGGTGTAGTCCTCGGGGTTCGCGGTGGCGACGAGCAGGACGTCCAGGGGCAGCCGCAGCGTGTAGCCGCGGACCTGGATGTCGCGCTCCTCCATCACGTTCAGCAGCGCGACCTGGATGCGCTCGGCGAGGTCGGGCAGCTCGTTGATGGCCACGATGCCGCGGTGGGCGCGCGGGACGAGACCGAAGTGGATGGTCTCGGGGTCGCCGAGGCTGCGGCCTTCGGCGACCTTCACCGGGTCGACGTCGCCGATCAGGTCGCCGACCGAAGTGTCCGGGGTGGCCAGTTTTTCGGTGTAGCGCTCGGAGCGGTGGCGCCAGGCCACCGGCAGGTCGTCGCCGAGCTCGGCGGCGCGGCGGATCGACGCGGGCGTGATCGGCTGCAGCGGGTGTTCGCCCAGTTCGGAGCCCTCGATGACGGGTGTCCACTCGTCGAGCAGGCCGGCCAGGGTGCGCAGCAGGCGGGTCTTGCCCTGGCCGCGTTCGCCGAGCAGGACGACGTCGTGGCCGGCCAGCAGCGCGCGTTCGAGCTGCGGCAGCACGGTGCGCGAGAAGCCGACGATGCCGGGCCAGGCGTCCTCGCCGTTCTTGAGCGCGGTCAGCAGGTTGTCGTGGATCTCTCGGGCGATCGGGCGCGGCTCGTACCCGGCCGCGCGCAGGGCCCCGGCGGTGCGGGGAAGAGCGTCTGGAACAGCGTTCACCTCCTCGACGCTACTGCCGGATCGGCGGTGCGTCGATGTGGAGCGGCTCCAGCGTGGGCGCGCTCCCGGCATCCGGAGCCGCCCGGTAAAATAGGGCAGTAAAATAGCGAACTGTGTGCCGTCCCAGTGCGACTTTCGCCGTCTGGTCGAGCGCGTGGCTCAACGGGGCCGCCGCGTCCGACGATGTCCTCGATGCCCTGCTCGCGTGGGGTGAGGCCCATGACGTCGTGGCCGCCGACGCGGCCGCGGCCGACGCGTTCGCGCTCCCGCTGGCGTTCAACCGGGCGGCCACGCCGGTGCAGCTGCTGATGGCGCTGCGTTCGCAAGGAGCGAAATCCCTCCACCTGGTCCTGCCGGTCCCGGGCGACGTCCGCGGCCTGGGCGGCGGCGGCCCGTTCACCGAAGCGGCGTTGCGCGCGGGTGACGCGCTGGTGCTGCCGGACCTCGGCTTCGGCCTGGTGCCGGAGCCGATCGCCGAGGGCCTGGTGCGCTGGACGGTCTACGCGCTGCCGTCGCCGACGACCCCGGAGTACGTCCCGCTCGGCGAGGCCGAGCACGGGCTGACCGACGCGATCCGCGCCAGCGCCGGGGCGTTGCAGACCCTCGACGTGGCTTCGGACCGGCCGGGGGTGCGCGCGGAGCTGTCGGCCCACCTGCGCTCGCGCCCGAACGTGGATTGGCCCGCGGGCACGCCCGGGCGCGCGTTGCGGGTGCTGCAACGAGCGGAGGAGATCGCGGCGATCCTGGCGATCGCGTCCTCCGACGACCCGGGCGGAGCGCTGTCGGCGTCGGCGTCGACGTTGCGCGCCCAGGCGCTGCGGCCGTTGTCGGACGCGGTCCGGACGGCCCGCTGCGCGGCGATCAACGAAGCGGTCCGGGTGTTCGCGGAGCAGACGGCCCGCGAAGGCTGAGCGGTGCCGGACGACACCTGGGCCGCGGTCGCCGGCGATTTCGCCGACGGCGCCTACGCGACGGCCAAGGGGCGCGTCCGCACCTCCGTGATGCACCGGCAGCTCCTGGAGCACCTGCCCGCCCCGCCGGCCTCGGTGCTGGACGTCGGCGGCGGCGCCGGTCACCAGTCGTTCCCGCTGGCCCGCGCGGGCCACGACGTCACGCTGCTCGACTCGTCGGCGGCGATGCTCGCCAAGGCCCGGCAGCGGCTGCCGGAGCGGGTGACGCTCGTGCAAGCCGACGCCGCGAACGCCGCGGAGGCGGTCGGCGGCCGTCGTTTCGACGCCGTCCTGTGCCACGGCGTGCTGGGCTACCTGGCCGACCCGGACCCCGTGCTCGACCAGCTGTGCCGCTGCGCCGCGCCCGGCGGGCTCGTCTCGGTCATGACCGGCAACGCCGAGGCCGCGGCCGTGCGCCCGGCCCTGGAAGGACGCTGGGAAGACGCCCTGGAGGCGTTCGGCACCCGCACCGAAATCGGGGTGCTGGGCCTGCCGACGCGCGCCGACACGGTGGCCGAACTGAGCGAGGCACTCCGCCGCCGCGGGGTGGAACCCGTTGCGTGGTACGGGGTCTGGCTGTTCGTCGACTGGCTCGACCTCAGCGGCGCCGGCCCGGACCCGGCCGACGCCGAACGGATCGCGGCCGTCGAGTTCGAGGCCGGCCGGCGGGATCCGTACCGCCGGCTCAGCCGCGCCTTCCACCTCGTGGGGCGCCGGACCTAGCGGCCCGGGCGCTTCGCCGGTTCGCAGCAGCCGATCGCGCAGGGCGCGCCGTTGACCGTGCAGCCCGCCGAGGGGAACGGCGACAGCTTGCGCGGCGCCACGCCGTGCGTGTGCTCGCGGATCAGCTCCACCACCAGCTCCGCGAAGCGGGGATCCGCGCCCGCCGTCGCCGCGCGGGCGAACTTCATCCCGTGCTCGGCCGCGCGCTCCGCCGCCTCGTTGTCCAGGTCCCAGATCACCTCGAGGTGGTCGGACACGAACCCGATCGGCGAGACGACCACCCCCGGCACCCCGGCGGCGTGCAGCGCGTCGAGGTGGTCGACGACGTCCGGCTCCAGCCACGGCACCTGCGGCGGCCCGGACCGCGACTGCCAGACGACGTCGTACTCCGCGATGCCCGCCTCGGCCGCGACCAGGCGAGCCGCCTCCGCGATCTGGCGCGAGTACCGGCGGCCGCCTTCCGACGGCGGGCCCGAGGCGCGATCGGCGCTCTCCGGCACCGAGTGCGCCGTGAACACCGTGCGGATCCCCGGCTCGTTCCCGAGCGACGCGTGGGCCGCGCGCACGCCGTCGGCGACCGCCGAGACGAACAGCGGGTGGTCGAAGAACTGGCGCAGCTTCACCAGTTCGGGGGCGCCCTCGCCGACCGCCGCGCGGGCGCGTTCGATGTCTTCGTCGTACTGGCGGCACGCCGAGTAGCCGCCGTACGCGCTCGTGGGGAACACGAGGACCTTCTTCGCGCCTTCCGACGTCAGCGCGGCCAGGGTGTCCTCGACCATCGGGTGCCAGTTGCGGTTGCCGAAGTGCACCGGCAGGTCCATGCCGGCCGCCGAGAGCTGCTTCTCGACCGCGGCCATCGCGTCGCGGTTCAGCTTGTTGATCGGCGAGACCCCGCCGAAGTGCTGGTAGTGCTCGGCGACCTCCAGGAGCCGCTCGCGCGGCACCCCCCGGCCCCTGGTCACGTTCTCGAGGAACGGCATGACGTCGTCGGGCCCTTCCGGGCCGCCGAACGAGAGCCACAGCAACGCGTCGTATCCCACCCCGTCATCTTGCCGATGTGGCCGCCCGCACGCCGACTCGGGCCGGTTATGAATCGACCAGTCCAAAACTGTGCTACGGTCTTCCCATGGCCAGGCCACGGGAGTTCGACGAGACCGCCGCCGTCGAGAAGGCGATGCACGCCTTCTGGGAACGCGGCTACGAAGCGACCTCGACCCAGGACCTGTGCGAGGCCACCGGGCTCGGCCGCAGCAGCGTCTACAACACTTTCACCAGCAAGCGGGCCCTGTTCCGGCGCTCGCTGACGCACTACACCAGCACGCAGCTGGACCGGCGGCAGGCACTCCTCGACGGCCCGGGCACGGCGGCCGAGCGGATCGCCGCGGTCCTCGACAGCGCCGTCGAAGACGACCTCGAAGAGCGTCGCCGCGGCTGCCTGGTGGTCAACACGCTGGCCGAGCTGGGCCTGCCCGAGGACGAGGTGGGCGCCGCCCTGCAGGCCGACACCGACCGGAATCTCGCCATGTTCACCGAGTGCGTCCGCGAGGGCGTGCTCGACGGCAGCCTCCGGGACGGCCTGGACCCCGCCGAGGTGGCGGAGTTCCTGCTCAGCACCACCTCGGGCCTGCGGGTGATGGCCCGCCGGGGCACCAGCCGCGAGAGCATGCACGCGGTCGCCGACATCGCCCTCTCCACCATCACGCGCTGAGCACCGCCCGATCCGGTCCACGCACACCCCAATTTTGGACTGATCAATACACAACCGGAGGAGAACCCATGCCCTTGGCCGTCTTCGTCCTCGGGCTCAGCGTGTTCGCGCTGGGCACGTCCGAGTTCATGATCACCGGCCTGCTCCCCGGCATGGCCGCCGACCTGCACGTGAGCATCCCCGACGCCGGGCTGCTGATTTCGGCGTTCGCCATCGGCATGGTCGTCGGTGCGCCGCTGCTGGCGATCGGGACGCTGCGGCTCCCCCGCCGCCGCACGCTGCTGGCCCTGCTCGGCGTGTTCGCCGTCGCGCACGTCGTCGGCGCCCTCGCCGAGGGGTACGCGCTCCTGTTCGCGACCCGCGTGGTCGCGGCGCTCGCCTGTGCGGGCTTCTGGGCCGTCGCGCTGGCGACGACGATCGCGCTCGTCCCCGCCGAACGGCGGGGACGCGGGATGGCGGTGCTGGTCGGCGGGCTGACCGTGGCGAACATCGCCGGGGTGCCCGCCGGCACGTTCCTCGGCCAGCACGCGGGCTGGCGGACGGCGTTCTGGGCGGTGACGGTGGTGACGCTGGTGGCGGTCGCCGGGGTGGCGCTGCTGGTGCCGGAGACGACCGGCGGGCCGCTGAGCGTGCGCGGCGAGCTGCGGCTGTACCGGCGCGGCCGGGTCTGGCTCGCGCTCGGCGTGATCGCCCTGTGCCAGGCCATGATCTTCGCCGCGTTCAGCTACCTGGCGCCGTTGCTGACCGAGACCGACGGCCTGCCCGGCGAGTGGGTGCCGGGCGTGCTCGCGCTGTTCGGCGTCGGCGCCCTGATCGGGATCAGCGCGGGCGGCCGGCTGGCCGACCGGCGGCCGTTCGCGACGCTCTACGGCTGCCTCGCGCTCGCGCTGGCCGCGTTGCTCGTGCTCGCCCTCACCACCGACGCGCTCGTGGCCGTCGCGGCCGTGCTCGTCTTCGGCGTGGCCGCATTCGGCGCCAACCCGGCGCTGAACCTGCGCGCCTTCCAGGCCGCCGGCGACGCGCCGACGCTCGTCGGGGCCAGCACGACGTCGGCGTTCAACGTCGGCAACACCGTCGGCCCGTGGCTGGGCGGTGTCGCGATCGACGCGGGGCTGGGCTTCCCTAGCGTGGCGTGGACCGGGATCGCGCTCGGCGTCGCCACACTGGCCGCGCTCACGGTCGCCGCCGTCGTCCAGCGCGGCGACGACCGTGAACTCGTGGCCGTGTGAGGGTCAGACGCCGAGGAAGTGGACCCCGCCGTCGACCATGATCATCGAGCCGGTGGTGGCCGGGAGCCAGTCCGAGAGCACCGCGCAGACGCTCTTCGCCACCGGGTCCGGGTCCGTGCTGTCCCAGCCGAGCGGCGCCCGCTCGCCCCAGCCGTCCTCCAGGTCGACGAAGCCCGGGATGGACTTGGCGGCCATGGTCTTCATCGGGCCGGCGCTGACCAGGTTGACGCGGATGCCCTGCGGGCCCAGTTCCTTGGCCAGGTACCGGTTGACCGACTCGAGCCCGGCCTTCGCAACACCCATCCAGTTGTAGACCGGCCACGCGACACGCGCGTCGAAGTCCATGCCGACGTACGACGCACCCCGGCCGAGCAGCGGCAGGCACGCCTTCGCCAGCGACATGTACGAGTACGTCGAGATCTCGATCGCGGTCTTGACGTCCTCGGCCGGGGCGTCCAGGAAGGGCGCGCCGAGGCAGGTCTGCGGGGCGAAGCCGATCGAGTGCAGCACGCCGTCGAGGCCGTCGACGTGTTCGCGCACCTTGTCGGCGAGGCCGTCGAGGTGCTCCTGGTTGGTGACGTCCAGCTCGATCACCGGTGCCTCTTCGGGCAGCCGCTTGGCGATGCGCTCGACGAGCGACATGCGGCCGAAGCCGGTCAGCACCACCTTGGCGCCCTCCTGCTGCGCGATCTTGGCCGCGTGGAAGGCGAGCGAGGCGTCGGTGATGATGCCGGTGATCAGCAGGCGCTTGCCTTCGAGCAGTCCGGGCACGGGTCCTCCAAGTTCTGTTCGGGTCGGTTTTCGGTCAGTGGCCGAGGCCGAGGCCGCCGTCGACGGGCAGCACGGCCCCGTTGACGTAGCCGGCTTCTTCGGAGGCCAGGTACCGCACGGCGGCGGCGATCTCCGACGGCTCGGCGTACCGGCCGGAGGGCACCTGCGCGAGGATTTCCTTCTTGCGCGCCTCGGGCAGCTCGTCGGTCATGTCGGTGTGCACGAACCCGGGCGCGACGACGTTCGAGGTGATGTTGCGCGAGCCGAGCTCCCGGGCGAGCGACCGAGCGAAGCCGACCAGCCCGGACTTCGACGCGGCGTAGTTGGCCTGCCCGGCCGAGCCGGAGAGGCCGACGACGGAGGAGATGAAGACGAACCGGCCCCACTTGCCGCGCAGCATGCCCCGCGAGGCCCGCTTGGCGACCCGGAAGGCCCCGGTGAGGTTCGCGTTCACGACGCGCTCGAACTGCTCGTCGCTCATCCGCATCAGCAGCGTGTCATCGGTCAGCCCGGCGTTGGAGACGAGCACCTCGACCGGCCCCTGGTGCTCTTCGACGAGCTTGAAGGCGGCGTCGACCTGCTCGGTGTCGGTGACGTCCGCCTGAACCCCGAAGAGCCCCTCGGGCGCCCCCGAACCACGGTGCGTGACGGCGACCCGGTGCCCCTGCTCGGCGAGGTCCCGGGCGATCGCCAGACCGATGCCCCGGTTGCCCCCGGTGACCAGAACCGACCGTCCCACTGTGTGCTCCCTCTTCTTCGACGTGCGCTGATGCCGGGCACGAGGCTATCGGCAGCGCCGCCGGGTCGCGCACCCGCGTCGCGGTGTCCGCGACCGTCCTAAGCGGGTGTTAGGAACTGCTTCCCGACCTTGCTGGTTACCCGCTGGTTGGTCACCGTGAGTCGCAACACAGCCGGTCGTTGCTCACCCCTGCACCTCGTCGAGGCGAGTGGGAGGATTTGCCGCATGGTCGATCGAACGAGCGAAGTTCCGGCCTCTCCGCAGCCGCCGGCCGGTGTCCAGCGGATCGCCCGGTCGCCGCGGCTGTCCCGCGAGGCGCGCGAGGGCGATCGCGGCGCGTTCCTCGCCGACGCGGCAGCCGGCGGTTTCGCACCGTCGGCGAACGTCGAGATCCGCTTCGAGCCGGCCGGCCCACGCGTGGCCCGCCACCTCGGCCTCGGCGAAGGTGCCGAGGTCACCGTCCGCGACCGGGTCATGTGCGCGGACGGGCAGCCGGTCCAGCTGGCCGTCTCCCGCCTCGCGCGCGAGCTGACCCGCGGCACCGCCATCGAGGACGTCGACACCGGACCGGGCGGCACCTACGCGCGGCTGGAAGAGGCCGGGCGGACGATCGGCTCGTTCGCCGAGCACGTCGGCGCGCGGATGCCGACACCCGCCGAGGCGACGCGGCTGCGGCTCGCCGGCGGGGTGCCGGTCGTCACCGTCACCCGCGTCGCGTACGCCGCCGACGGCGCGCCGCTGGAGATGAACGACATGGTGTTCGCGGCCGGCCGCTTCGAGCTGTCCTACGAATGGCCCGCCGGCTGACCGCCCAGCGGACCTCACCGTCCTAAGCCCACGTTAGGAACTGCCCTCCGGCCTTGCTGCGCCCCTCACCCCTTGGTCACCGTGAGTCGCAACACAGGAGGTCGACGATGACAACCCGGATCAGCCCCGCGAGCACGGGGACCGTGAACGAAAAGCGCGTGATCGGCAACGTGCTGCGCGGCTCGATCGGCAACTTGGTCGAGTGGTACGACTGGTACGCCTACGCGGCGTTCACCACCTACTTCGCCAAATCCTTCTTCCCCACCACCGACACCACCGCCGCCTTCCTCGGGTCCGCCGCGGTGTTCGCCGTCGGGTTCCTCATGCGGCCGCTCGGCGGGTGGCTGCTCGGGCGGATCGCCGACCGGTTCGGGCGGCGGGGTGCGCTGGTGCTCTCGGTCACCATGATGGCCGGGGGCTCGCTGCTCATCGCCGTCACGCCGGGGTACCAGACCATCGGGATCGCCGCGCCGATCCTGCTCGTGCTCGCCCGGCTGGTCCAGGGTCTCTCGGTCGGGGGCGAGTACTCCACCTCGGCGACCTACCTGTCCGAAGTGGCCACTCCCGGCAAGCGCGGCTTCTACTCGAGCTTCCAGTACGTGACGCTCTACGGCGGCCAGCTGCTCGCCCTCGGCCTCCAGCTGATCCTCCAGGCCCTGCTCACCGAGCAGCAGCTGACGGCGTGGGGCTGGCGGATCGCGTTCGCCGTCGGCACGGTCGCCGCGCTCAGCGTCATGTGGCTGCGCCGCGGAATGGACGAATCGGAGAGCTACCGGCGCGAAGCCGGGGAGGCCAAGGGCAGCCGCGGCACGCTGCGCGAGCTGGCGAAGTACCCCAAGGAGATCGCGCTCGTCGTCGGGCTGACCCTCGGCGGCACCGTCAGCTTCTACACCTTCGCCACCTACAGCCAGAAGTTCATGGAGAACACCGCGCACATCCCGCGGCGGTCGGTCACCGTGGTCCTCTTCCTGGCCATCCTGGTCGCCGCGATCCTGCAGCCGGTGTTCGGGCGGCTGTCCGACCGGATCGGCCGCCGGCCGCTGCTGCTGTTCTTCGGCATCGGCGGCACGCTGCTCACCGTGCCGATCATGACGGTGATGGGCTCGACCCGGAACCCGGTCGGCGCGTTCTTCCTGGTCCTGGCCGGGCTCGTGGTGGTGGCCGGGTACACCTCGATCAACGCGATCGTGAAGGCCGAGCTGTTCCCGACGAAGATCCGCGCGATCGGCGTCGGCCTGCCCTACGCGCTGACCGTGGCGATCTTCAGCGGTACCGCGGAGTTCATCGCGCTGGCCCTCAAGAGCGCCGGGCACGAGCAGGTCTTCTTCTGGTACGTCGCGGGCACCGTCCTGGTCTCGCTGATCGTCTACGGCACAATGCGGGAAACCTCGAAGACCTCGGAGCTGGAACGACGCTGACAGGGAGATGGCCGTGCGCGTGCTCCTCGTCGAAGACGACGCGGGTGTCGCCGGCGCGCTCGCCGAGTCGCTGCACGCGCGCGGTCATCCCGTCACCAGCGTCGCCCGCGGGGCCGACGCGCTGCACCACCACCGCGGCGCCGACCTCGTCCTGCTGGACCTGGGCCTGCCCGACCTCGACGGCCTCGACGTCCTCCGCAAGATCCGGGCCGTCTCGCCGGTCCCGGTGATCGTGCTGACCGCCCGCGGCGACGAACGTTCGGTCGTGCGCGGGCTGCGGCTCGGCGCCGACGACTACCTCACCAAGCCGGTGCGGCTGGCCGAGCTGCTGGCCCGGATGGACGCCGTCGTGCGGCGGGCGGTCGCCCGGGCCACCCCGGCCGGTGACGTCGTGCGCGTCGAAGACGTCGAGATCGACCTCGGCGCCCGGCGGGTGCTGGTCGCCGGGCACGACGTCGGGCTGACCACCAAGGAGTTCGAGATCCTGGCCGTGCTCGCCGCGCGCCCCGGCACCGCGGTCAGCCGCCAGCAGCTGATGGACGAGGTCTGGGGCGACGCCTACCTCGCGGTGTCCCGCTCGCTCGACGTCCACCTCACCGGGCTGCGCGCCAAGCTCGACCGGCCGGGCCTGCTCACCACCATCCGCGGCTTCGGCTACCGGCTCGGCCGGGACTGACCCCGTGCGCACCCGGCTCCTGGTGGTCCTGGTCGCCCTCGCCCTCGCGGTGGTCGCCGCGTTCGCCGTGCCGCTGCTGACGGCGACCGCCGAGCAGCGCACCCAGCAGCTGGTCATCTCGCGCACCGCCGACGTCGACCGGTTCGTCGTGCTCGCCCAGCAGGCCGTCGACACCCACGATCCCGCGGCCCTCGCGGCCGACGCCGAGCGCTATGCCCAGCTGTACGGCGAAGGCGTCGTCATCGTCGACGCCCGGCGGCTCCCCCTCGTCCAGGCGGGCGGTCTGACCGCGGGCGACCCGGCAGTCCGCGGGCTCGTGGAAGCCACCATGCGCAACGAACCGGCGCCGCGGGTGGACCGGCTCGACCCGTGGTCGGCCGAACCGGCCTACTTCGCCCGCCCGGTCGGCACCGGCACGCGCGTGTCCGGGGTGGTCGTGCTGCGCGCGTCGGTGACGGCGGCCGCCGCGGACGTCGCCACCCGGTGGGGCACCATCGCCGCCGGCGCGATGCTGGTCGCGATGGTGTTCGTGCTGCTCGCCGTGGTGCTGGCCCGGTGGATGGTGCGGCCGCTGCACGAGCTCGAAACCGGGGTGCTCGCGGTGGCCGGCGGGCACCGCGCGCACGTCCCGGAACGCACCGGGCCGCGGGAGCTGCGGTCGCTGGCCGCCGAGGTCAACCGGATGTCCGAGGCCGTGCTCGAAGCCGCCGAGCAGCAGCACCGGCTCGTCGCCGACGCCTCGCACCAGCTGCGGAACCCGATGGCGGCCCTGCGGCTGCGCGTCGACTCGCTGGCCGGGCGCATCGACGGCGACGACCGGACCTACCGGGCGACCGTCGCCGAGGTCGAACGCCTGGAGAAGCTCCTCGACGGCCTGCTCGCCCTCGCCCTGGCCGAGAGCACCGCGACCCGCGTCGCCGCCGGCGGGGCCGACGAGGCCTGCGACCTCGCGTCCGTGCTCGCCGAACGCGTCGACGCCTGGCGCCCGGCCGCCGAGGACGCCGGTGCGACGCTCGTGCCGCCGCCGGGACACGACGAGCCGGTGACCGTGCGCTGCCCGGAAGGCGAGCTCGCGCAGATCCTGGACGTCCTGCTCGACAACGCCGTCCACTACGCCGGCCGCGGCGCGAAGATCACGGCCGATTGGGAAAGCGGTGGGGAAACCGCGACCCTCGTCGTCACCGACGACGGACCCGGACTGTCCGAAGAGGACAGAGCGCGGGCGACCGAGCGGTTCTGGCGCGCGGGCGGCGAAGGGGCACCGCGCGGCACCGGCCTCGGCCTGGCCATCGCGCACCAGCAGGTGCGCACCCGCGGCGGCGTCCTCGAACTGCGGCAGGCGCACCCGCACGGCCTCGAAGTCCGCGTCGCGCTGCCGCTGCGGGAGGTGCCGGGATGACACTCACCCGCCGCACGGCCTTGCTCGGCGGCCTCGGCCTCGCCCTGACCGGGTGCTCGAGCGCCGGCTACCGCGGCCCGGACCGCCCGCTCACCATCGCGGCCGGCGAGCGCGGCGGGTTCTACCTGGCCTTCGCCGAGCTGCTGTCGGCCGAGCTGAACCGCGCGGAACCGCTGCTGCACGCCACCGCGGTGCCGACCGAGGCGAGCGTCGCCAACGTCGGCCTGGTGCAGCGGGGCCAGGCCGACCTGGGGCTGGTGCTCGCCGACGTCGCCCAGACCGCCCTGTCCGGCGGCGCGCCGTTCGCCGGGACGGTGCCGCTGCTCGCGCTCGGCCGCGTCTACGAGAACTACCTGCAGCTCGTCGTGCGGGCGGACGGCCCGGTGCGCGAGCTCGCCGACCTCGCCGGGCGGCCGGTGTCCCTGGGCGCGAGCGGCTCCGGGGCGGCGCAGCTCGGCGAGCGCGTGTTCGCCAAGGCGGGGGTCGCGGTGGACGCCCGGCACCTGCTGTTCGACGACGCGGTCCGGGCGCTGGCCGGCCGCCGCGTCGACGCCATGCTGTGGTCCGGCGGTGTCCCGACGCCGAAACTGGCCGAGCTCACCCGCACCACCCCGATCGCGCTGCTCCCCCTGGATTCGGTGGTGCCCGCCCTGCGCGCGGCCTACGGCCCGGTCTACGACCAGGTCCAGGTCCCCGACGGCGCGTACCGCGGGGTCGGCGCGCTGAGCACGATCGGCGTGGCCAACCTCCTGGTGTGCGCGCCTTCGCTGCCGGACGACGTCGCCGCGGCCGTGGTCCGGCTCCTGGTCGAACGCGCGACGGCACTGGTGCCCGCCGAGGCCGTGGGAACGCAGTTCCTCGACGTCCGGACGCTGATCGGGACCCAGCCGGTCCCCCTGCAGCCGGGCGCTGCAGCCGCTTACCGGGCCCTGCACGGCTGAACTAGATTGAGCGGGTGACCGCACCTCGCCGCCCGATCGCCGAGATGCCGCTGCGCGTGCGCTACCACGAGTGCGACGGGCAGGGCATCGTCTTCAACGCCCACTACCTGGCCTATGTGGACATGTGCTCGTTCGAGGCGGAGAAGGCGCTCTTCGGCTCGCACGACGAGTTCCTGGCCCACGGCACCGACGTCGTGGTCGCCGAGGCGAACGTCAAGTTCCGCGCGCCGGCCCGCTACGACGACGACCTGGTCGTCTCGCAGTACCTGAACCACCTCGGGACGACGTCGCTGCTCTTCGACTTCGCGATCCATCGCGGCGAAACCCTGGTGGCGGAAGCGGCCCTCCGGTACGTCTTCATCGACCCGGCCACGCTGCGCCCGCAAGCGCCGCCGGACGCGGTCCGCAAGGTCTACGCGGCCCTGCTCGGGGACTGAGCCGTGTTCCGCGTTCTCTTCTACCAGCCGGAAATCCCGCCCAACACCGGCAACGCGATCCGCCTGGCCGCCAACACCGGCTGCGAACTGCACCTGGTCGAGCCGCTCGGCTTCACGTTGGAGGACAAGCAGTTGCGCCGCGCCGGGCTCGACTACCACGACCTCGCGCGGGTCCACGTGCACGCCTCGCTGGCGGCGGCCTGGGAAGTGCTGCTGCCGGCCAAGATCTACGCGTTCACCGCCTCGGCGACCCGGCTCTACACCGACGTTTCCTACGCACCGGGCGACGTCCTGATGTTCGGGCCGGAGTCGGCAGGCCTGCCCGCGGCGGTCCAGGACGCGCCCGAGGTGACCGACCGCGTGCGGCTGCCGATGCGGCCGTCGAACCGATCGCTGAACGTGGCCAACACCGCGGCCATCACGGTCTACGAAGCCTGGCGCCAGAACGGGTTCGCGGGCGCTTGATCGGCTTCCGGTAGGTTCGCCGGATGCGACAGCAGTTCCTGGGGGCGCTCATCGGCGCCGCGTTCGGTACCGTCTTCGTCCTGGTCAACGCCGGTGACCCAGTCCCGTCCGTGCTCGGCTGGGTGCTGCGCGCCCTCGCCGTGCTCGCCTTGGCGGCGGTGGTGGTCCTGGGCGTCCGCGCGGGCGGGCGGCCGACGCTCGAAGGCCGCCCGATGTTCGGGCCGGGCTACCGGTTCATCGTGCTCGGCGAGGTCGTGCTGCTCTTCGCCGGGTTCTTCGTGCTGCGCCTGCTGGAAGCGCCCGTGCAGGCCAACGTCGCCTGGATCGCGACCGTCGTCGGCCTGCACTTCGTCGCGCTGGCCTCGGCGTGGAAGACCCGCTCGATCCTGGTGGTCGGCGTCGTCCTGACCGCGCTCGGCGTCGTCGGCCTCGCCCTGCTCGGCAGCGCCGCGGAGTGGGTGCCGTTCATCAGCGGCGTGCTGTCGGGGGTGACCCTGCTCGGCGGCAGCCTCTACGGCGTCCGCCGAGCCTGAGTCACGGCAGTCTCTGCCCGAAGAACAGGCTGGCCGCCGCGCCCAGCATGAGGATCAACGTCCCCACCACCACCCACGGCTTGCTCGCGTCGGCGTCTTTGAGCTCGTAGCCGATCTGCTCCCCGAGGTCGGCGTAGACCTTCTTCAGCTCCTCGGCACTGGCCGCCTTGTAGAAGTCGCCACCGGACAGCCGGGCGATTTCGCGCAGGGACTCGTCGTCCACGCTGACCGGCTGCTGCTTGTCGTCGATGGTGACCGAGCCGTGGGTGGTGCCGAACGAGATCGACGAGATCGGCACCCCGGCCTGCTTCGCCGCCTGCGCCGCGGTGTACCCGCCGCGCGCCGCGTACAGGTCCTCCGGGACCGTCTGCTTCCCGTCCGACATCAGCACGATCCGCGCCGGCGGCGGCCCGTCGGCACCGCCGACGACGCTCGAGAAGCTCTCCACCGACTGCAGCGCCGCGAAGATGCCCTCACCGGTCGCCGTCGACTGGGCCAGCTTCAGGTTTTCGATCGCCTTGATCACGCCGTTGCGGTCGGTGGTCGGGTTGACCAGCACCGTCGCCGTGCCCGCGAAGGAGATCAGCCCCAGGTTGATGCCCGGTGTCATGTTCCGCGCGAAGCTCGTCGCGGCTTCCTGGGCCGCCTGCAGCCGGGTCGGGGCGACGTCGGTGGCCTCCATCGACAGGGAAACGTCGATCACCAGCATCACGGTCGCCCGGTTGCGCGGCACCTTCTGCTCGGCGGTCGGCCCGGCCAGCGCCACGGTGAGCAGCAGCAGCGAGAGCACGATCAGCACCGCCGGCACGTGCCGCACCCAGCCTTGGCTCTTCGGCGCGACCTTCTCCAGCAGGTCGAGGTTCGCGAACCGCATGGTCCGCTTCCGGCGCGCCCGCTGGGCGAGCACGTACCCGATGGCGACCGCGGCGACCGCGATCAGCAGCAGGAACCACCAGGGTGCGGCGAACCCGGTCAGGCTCACGCGACACCCCCCGACCAGCGGCGCTTGCGGGCGACGACGAACCGCACCATGTCGGCGATCCAGTCGGCGTCGGTGCGCAGCGTCAGGTGGGCCGCCCCCGCGCGCCGCAGACCGGCCGCCACGCGCTGGCGGTGGGCGTGGGCCGCGGCCCCGAACTCCTTGCGCAGCAAGGCCGAAGCGTGCACTTCGCGCTGTTTCCCTGTCTCCGGGTCGGCCAGCACGACGGTGCCCACCTCGGGCAGGTCGACGTCGCGCGGGTCGAGGACTTCGATCGCGATCAGTTCGTGGCGCCCGCCCAGGGCCCGCAGCGGCCGCTCCCAGGATTCGTCGCCCAGGAAGTCGGAGATCACCACGGCCAGGCCACGCCGGCGCGGCGGACGGCGCAGCGCCTCCAGGGCCTGGGCGAAGTCGCCCCGGGTGCCCTCGGCCGCGCGCGGTGTCTCGGCGAGCTTGCGGACCAGCCCGCGGGCGTGCGCCAGCCCGCCGCGTGCCGGGATGCGGGTCGTGTCGGCGCCGGTGGAGACCAGCGCGCCGATCCGGTTGCCGCCGCCTCCGGTGAGGTGCGCGACCGCCGCGACGGCGCAGATCACCAGATCGCGCTTCTCGCACAGCGCGGTGCCGAAGTCGAGGCTCGCCGAAAGGTCGGCGACGACCCACGTCTCCAGTTCGCGGTCGGCCACGGTCTCGCGGATGTGCGGGGTCGTGGTGCGGGCGGTGACCGCCCAGTCCATCCGGCGGACGTCGTCGCCGGGCTGGTACGGGCGGGCCTCGCCGGGTTCGGACCCCGGCCCCGGCACCAGGCCGAGGTGGTTGCCCTGCAGCAGCCCGTCGAGCCGGCGGCGGACGTCGAGCTCCAACGTCCGGAGCCCGGCTTCCAGGCGGTCGCCGCGCAGGACCGGCGGCGCCCAGGACGGGCGCGCGCCCTGCTCGTTCTTCGCCATCGCCGGGTTACCTGACCGGCGCGCCCGCCGGGACCGGGCCGCCCTGGCCCGCCCCGCCCTGCGGCCGGGCCGAGACCTGCGGCAGCGGCACGGTCTGCAGCACGCGCGTGATGATGTGGTCGATGGGCACGCCGTCGGCGAGGGCGTCGTAGGACAGCACGAGCCGGTGGCGCAGCACGTCGGGGACGACGTCGACGACGTCCTGCGGCAGCACGTAGTCGCGGCCGCGGACCAGAGCGAGCGCGCGGGCGGCGGCGATGATGCCGAGGCTCGCGCGCGGCGAAGCGCCGTAGGAGACCCAGCCGGCGACGTCGGCGAGGCCGTGGTCGTTCGGCGTCCGGGTGGTCAGCACCAGCCGCACCACGTAGTCGACGAGGGCGTGGTGCACGAACACCTGCGACGCGACGCCCTGCAGCCGGACCAGCTCGCCCGGGCTGAGCACCTCGTGCGGGGTGGGCGGGGTGACGCCCATCCGGTAGATGATCTCGCGCTCCTCCTCGGCGGAGGGGTACTCGACGACGATCTTGAACAGGAACCGGTCGCGCTGGGCTTCCGGCAGCGGGTAGACACCCTCGTTCTCGATCGGGTTCTGCGTGGCGAGCACGAGGAACGGGTCGGGCATCGGGAACGTCTGGCCGCCGATCGACACGTGCCGCTCGGCCATCACCTCGAGCATCGCCGACTGCACCTTGGCGGGCGCGCGGTTGATCTCGTCGGCGAGCACGAAGTTCGCCACGACCGGGCCGAGTTCGACGTCGAAGCGCTCGGCGCCCTGGCGGTAGATCCGGGTGCCGAGGATGTCCGCGGGCACCAGGTCGGGCGTGAACTGGACGCGGGAGAACGAGCCCCCGACGACCCGCGCGAACGTCTCGACGGCGAGGGTCTTCGCCACACCGGGCACGCCTTCGAGCAGCAGGTGGCCCTTGGCCAGCAGGCCGACCAGCATCCGCTCGACCAGGCGGTCCTGGCCGACGATGATCCGCTTGACCTCGAACACGGTCCGCTCCAGCAACTGGGCGTCCCGCGCCGGCGTTGCGGGCTGCTGCCCGTTCCCGCCCTCGGCGTAGCCGGGCTCGGTCACTCTGCCTCCTCGAATTCTCGTGCGCCGCCCCCGCGACGGTGATCACGCGGTGCGACCGTACTGCGCCCCCGGTCGGCCGGCGCATCCGGCACGCGGACGACCACAGCCGGGCCCCACGATCAGCCAACACGGTCAGCGGTGTGGCACCTGTGAAGCACTCCTCCGACCTGACAGCGCCCCCGCGCTGAGCGAGGATGCGGGGGTGACCCGTGTCCGGCTCGCCGAGCTCGTCGCCACCCTGTCGCTGGTGGCCGACCTCGGCATGGGCCGCCCCATGGAGCGCGTCCTGCGCCAGACGGTGATCACGCTGCGGCTGGCCGACGCGGCCGGCGTCGAGCACGGGATCCGGGCCGCGGCCTACTACACGTCGCTGCTGACCTGGATCGGCTGCGCGGCCGACACGAGCGAGCTGGCCGAGCTGTTCGGGGACGAGACGCAGCTCTACGCCGACAGCCACGACGGCGACCTGGCCGGGGTCACGATGGCGATGTTCGTCGCGCGCCACCTCGGCGCGGGCAGCTCGCGGCTGCGGCGGGCCGGGCTGGTCGGCCGGTTCCTGGCCACGGCCGGGAAGTCGGTGCAGCGCGTGATGCAGGAGCAATGCCAGGGCGCCAGCGAGCTCGCGGACCGGCTGCGGCTCGGCGACGACGTCTGCCGCCCGCTGCTGCAGGCCTTCGAGCGCTGGGACGGCCGCGGGGTGCCCGGGCAGGCCGGCGGCGACGAGCTCGCCCTGGCCATGCGGCTGGTCCAGCTGGCCGACAACGTCGAGGCGTTCCACCACACCGCCGGCGTCGAGGGCGCGCTCGCGGTCGCTCGCGAACGCCGGGGCACGCAGTTCGACCCGCGGCTCGTGGACTGCTTCGTCGAACACCACGCCGCGGTGCTGGCCGGCCTCGAGGAGATCCGGGCCTGGGACGAGGTGATCGCGCTCGACCCGCGGCTCGGCGAGCAGCTCCCCGACGACGAGCTCGACCAGGCCCTGCAGGCGTTCGCCGACTTCGCCGACCTCAAGTCGCCGCACCGGCTCGGGCACTCCCGCGGCGTCGCGGAGCTCGCGGCGGCCGCGGCCACCCGGCTGGGCCTGGCCCCGGACGACGTCCTGGTGGTCCGCCGGGCGGGCTGGGTGCACGACATCGGGATGATCGGCGTGCCGAGCGCGGTGTGGAACGCGCCGAAGCCGTGGTCGCTGTCCCAGCGCGAGCGGGCCCGGACCCACCCGTACCTCACCGAACGCATGATGGCCCGGGTGCCGGCGCTGGCCTCGGTGGCCCGGTGCGCGGCCCAGCACCACGAACGCCTCGACGGCTCGGGCTATCCCCACGCCCTTTCCGGCGACGGCCTGCCGATGCCTTCGCGGGTTCTCGCGGCGGCGGACGTCTACCACGCGCTGGGTGAGCCCCGTCCCCACCGAGCGGCGCTGCCGCCCGCCGAGGCCGCGGAGGTCCTGGCCGGGGAAGCCCGCGCGGGACGTCTCGACGGTCAGGCGGTCGACGCCGTACTGGCCGCGGCCGGGCGGCGGGTGCGCCGGACGCTGCCGGGCCGGTCCGGGCTGACGTCCCGGGAGACGGAGGTCCTGGTCCAGCTGGCGCGGGGACTGTCCAACGCCGAGATCGCGACGGCGCTGACCGTCTCGCGCAAGACCGTGTCGACGCACCTGGAGCACATCTACGCGAAGCTCGGCGTCTCGACGCGGACACAGGCGGCGCTGTTCGCGATGCGGAACGGGCTTATCGGGTGGATGCCCGATCCGCCGGGCCGCCGTCGCCCGTAGAACGGGGGCATGACCACCACCCAGACGGCGCCCGGGACCTTCCTCGACGGCCTGGCCGCCCAGGACTTCACCCGGCTGGCCGCCGCCTTCGCCGGTGACGCCCAGCTGAGCGCACTGGTCCCGCGAGGGCTGCGGGAGGCCCACGGAGCGGACGGAATCCGGGCGACGTTCACGCGCTGGTTCGGCGACACGCTCGCCTTCGAGCTGCTCTCGTCGGGCGCCTCGGAGATCGGCCCGCGCCTGCACCTGCACTGGCGCGCCCGGCTCCGCGCGGCGCGCCTCGGCGACGGCTGGTTCGTGGTCGAGCAGCAGGCGTTCGCCGACACGGGAGCCGACGGACGCATCACCCGGATGAGCCTGCTCTGTTCCGGCTACTGCCCGGACGGGCACCGAGAGAGGAGAACGCCATGCCCCGCTACCTCATCGAGCGCGAGATCCCCGGCGCCGGCCGCATGACGGCGGACGAGCTGCAGGCGATTTCGGCCAAGTCCAACCAGGTCCTGGCCGGGATGGCCGGACGGGCCCAGTGGGTGCACAGCTACGTGACCGGCAACGCGATCACGTGCGTGTACCTGGCGGAGAACGAGGACGCGGTCCGGGAGCACGCGGACTGCGGAGGCTTCCCGGTGACGACGATCCGCGAGGTGGCGTCGGTGATCGACCCGGCCACCGGCGAGTCGGCCTGACGCACCGAGCGGGAGCGGGCCGGGGAGCGGTGCTCTCTGACGAGAGCACCGCTCTCGAACCAGAGCAGCACACCACCCACCACCGAGAGCACTGCTCTCGAATCGGAGCAGCGCACTGCCCACCACCGAGAGCACCGCTCACACACCAGAGCAGCGCACCACCCACCACCGAGAGCACCGCTCACACACCAGAGCAGCGCACCACCCACCACCGAGAGCACCGCTCACACACCGGACCAGCGCACTGCCCACCACCGAGAGCACCGCTCACACACCAGAGCAGCGCACCATCCACTACCGAGAGCACCGCTCTCGAACCGGAGCAGCGCACCGCTCACAACCAAGAGCACCGCTCACCCCGCGCCGTGCCGCTCGAGGTCCTCCGGGGTGTCGATGTCGTCCGCTTCGCCCCGTTCCGCCGGGACCTCCGCCACCGCCAACCCGCCCAGGACCCGGCGCAGGGCCGCGTTTTCCGCCTGCTCCGGCACCGCCGCCCGCAGGGCCGTGAGCCGCCACGCGCCCAGGAGCCACTGGCGCCGGCCCGCCGCGTCCACCAGGACCGCTCCTTCGGTGTCGCCGATCGACGACACCAGCCTGTCCACTGTGGACCGGCGGACGCCCGGCAGGTCGGCGGCCAGCAGCACCACCGCCTCGACGTCGTCCGGGACGAAGACCAGGCCCGCCGCCAGCGCGGCCACCGGTCCGGTGCCCGGCACCGGCTCGCGGGTCCACACCACGTCGAAACCGGGCCGCCGGGGGCCGACCGCGATCACCCTCTCGGCGCCGTCGAGGGCGTGGATCGCGCGGGCCAGCAACGGTTTGCCGCCCACCGTCAGCGCCGGCTTGTCCACACCGGACAGCCGGCGGGCCGCCCCACCGGCCACCACGATCCCCGCGTAGCGCACCGGGGCACCCTAGCGGCCCAGCACGAGGTAGGTGAAGCCCAGCACGCCGCGGTACTCCCGGACGTACTCCCGCAACCGCCGGTCGAGCCACGCCCGTACCTCCGGAGCACGCGGGTCGGCCGGGTGCGCCGCCAGCCACTCGGCCCAGCCGGCCCGGGACGTCGACTCGAAGTCGTCCCATTCCAGCTGGTCGGCGGTGCTGAAGTGCAGCACGCGCCAGCCGGCGCCGTCGGCCGCGTCGAGCAGTTCCGGCAGGGTCAGCAGGTCGGGGCCGAAGATCCCGCGGGCCGCCGGGCCGGGCGGAGCCGCCCAGAAGCCGTCGCCGTAGAGCAGCCGGCCCGAGGGCCGCACCACCCGGGCGAGCGCTTCCAGGGCGGCCTTCGTCGAGCCGAAGATGTGGGCCGCGCCGATGCAGAACGCGCGTTCCGCCGGGACGTCCCAGGTCGCGGCGTCCGAGGCGGTGAACTCCGCCGCCAGACCCCGCTCCGCGGCCGCCGCCCGGCCCCGCGCCAGCCCCGTCTCGTCGGTGTCGACGCCGGTCCCGCGCAGGACCGGGGCACGGTCGAGCGCCCGCAGCAGCAGCTCGCCCCAGCCGCAGCCGAGGTCGACGAGGTGCCCGCCGTCCAGGGCCATCCGGTCGAGCAGCAGTTCCGCGTGCGGTTCGGACAGGGGCGTGTTCCAGCGCATCCGGGTGCGCCGCAGCGCGTTCAGTTCGTCGTCCACCCGGCGATCCTGGAGCCCCGACGGCGACCCCGTCGACCGGGTTTTCGCGCATACTCGCCCCATGACCTACGTCGTCGAGCCTCGCGTGGACGCCTACATCGACGCCCTGCCCGGCTGGCAGCAGGCGATCTGCCGGGAGGTCCGGGAGCTGGTGCACGCCGCCGACCCCGAGGTCGTCGAGACGATCAAACGCACCCGGCAGCCCTACTTCGTGCTCGAGGGCAACATCTGCGCCCTGCTGGCGGCGAAGGACCACGTCAACGTGTTCGTCTACGACGGCGGCATCGTCCCCGACCCGGACGGCATCATCACCGCCGGGCACGGCAACAAGACCGCGCGGACGGTCGCCTTCCGCGAGGGCGAGCGGATCAACGCCCCGGCTCTGACGGCGATGTTCCGCCAGATCATCGCCAACAACCGCGCGGGCGGCTGGCGCAAGCTCAAGGCCGCCGGCGGCTAGCCGATCAGCCGGGTCGCGTACGGCATGATCCCGCCGTAGCGCACCGGGGCGACCCGCACCCGCAGGCCGGACTGCGGTGCCTCGACCATCTGCCCGCCGCCGAGGTAGAGCGCCACGTGGTGGATGCCGCCCGGGCCGCCCCAGAACAGCAGGTCGCCGCGGCGCATCTGGGACAGCGGTACCTGGCGGCCCGACGAGTACTGGTAGCCGCTGTAGTGCGGCAGCGCGCGGACCCCGGCGAACGCGTAGATCATCAGGCCGGAGCAGTCGAAGCCGATCTTGTTGTAGTCGCCGTAGCGGTCGGCCACCCCGCCGTCGCGGATGCCGCGGGTCGGGCCGCTCGCGTTGCCGCCGCCCCACGCGTACGGCATGCCGAGCTTCGACATCGCCCGCGCGATCACCGCCTCGATCGACGAGCCGGCCGGGCCCGACGGCGCCGGGCGGCCCGCGGGACGGCCGCCGCCCCCGGACGCGGCGAGCGCGGCCTGACGAGCGCGTTCTTCGTCCTCGCGCTGCTTCTGGGCAAGCCAGTCCTGGTACCGCTGCCGCTGCCCCTGCAGGCCGCTGACCTTGGCCTGGGCGGCGTAGAGCTGCTGCTCGACGTCGGTCTTGTTCTTCTCCAGATGGGCGTTTTGCGCGGCCTGACCGTCCTGGGCCTGCTCGGCGGTGGTCTGCGCCGCGTCGGCGCTGCTCTTCGCCCGGCGCGCCGCGTCCTGCTTCTGCTGGGCGATCTCGGCGGCCTTGCGGGCGGCGGCGTCCTTGTTGGCCTTCTCGGTCTGCGCCTGCTGGAGCCGGTCGAGGGCGTTGAGCCGGTTGCCGCCGACGGCGTCGAGCAGCTGCGCGCGGGCCAGCATGTCCTTGGGGCTGTCCGCGCTCAGGTACGCCGAGAGCGAGCCGACCGTGCTGCCCTGCTGGAAGCTCGCCGCGGCGAACGTCCTGAGGTCGGCCCGGGCCTGCTCGATCGCCGCCGAGGCCGCGTCCGCCTCGGTGCGCGCGGCCTTCGCGTCGTTCTCCGCCCGCGCCGCGTCGTCCTGCGCGGCCTGCAGGTCGACCAGGGCCTTGTTGGCCTGCTCCTGCTTGAGCTCGACGTCGTCCTGCAGCTGCGTCAGCTTCTGCTCGGCCTGGGCCAGCTGGTTGGTCAGCCGGCCGACCTCACCGGCCTTGGCGTTCGCTTCGGCCTTGCCGGCCTGGATCTCGGAGTCGCTGGGGTTGGGCGGTGGCGGGGGCGCCGCGAGGCCCGTGCCGCCGGCCCCGAGCAGGATCACCAGCGTGAGCGCGCTCACGCTGAGTCCCCGGCGGCCGCGCGGCACCCTCGGATCACGGCACCGTCCAAACAAGACCGCCACCTCCGCTCACCAGCGCACACCGCGTGTCACTGCAGTCACACCACTATCACAAGCATCAGCGGAAACTTACACAACGTAGGCACCAATTCCCCTCATTGAGGGACCCACGAATCAGATGGCGCAGCCCACACCGCGTGTCGTCTTGTCCGTTAAACAGGACACGCGTACTGTTTGAAGCACCGCGAGGTGTGGCATCCCGAATCCGGTCCTACGGTGGGGGTGCGCAAGACTCGCCACCACCGAACCGACCGAACTGACCCGGGACGTGCGCCGCACCGGCGCGGTGTCCCCGCCACTGGAGTTAGACGTGACCTCACCCGCCAGCAAGGACAGCTTCGGCGCCAAAGACACGCTGAAGGTCGGCGACGCCTCGTACGAGGTGTTCCGCCTGAACAAGGTCGAGGGCGCCGAGCGCCTGCCCTACAGCCTGAAGATCCTGCTCGAGAACCTGCTGCGCACCGAGGACGGCGCGAACATCACCGCCGACCACATCCGCGCGCTCGGCTCGTGGGACCCGAACGCCGACCCGTCGATCGAGATCCAGTTCACGCCGGCCCGCGTGATCATGCAGGACTTCACCGGCGTCCCCTGCGTGGTCGACCTGGCCACCATGCGCGAGGCGGTCACCGACCTCGGCGGCGACCCCGACAAGGTCAACCCGCTCGCCCCGGCCGAGCTGGTCATCGACCACTCGGTCATCATCGACGTCTTCGGCCGCGCCGACGCCTTCGAGCGCAACGTCGAGATCGAGTACGAGCGCAACCGCGAGCGCTACCAGTTCCTGCGCTGGGGCCAGGGCGCCTTCGACGAGTTCAAGGTCGTCCCGCCGGGCACCGGCATCGTGCACCAGGTCAACATCGAGCACCTCGCCCGCACGGTCATGAGCCGGGGCGGCCAGGCCTACCCCGACTCCTGCGTCGGCACCGACTCGCACACCACCATGGTCAACGGCCTGGGCGTGCTGGGCTGGGGCGTCGGCGGCATCGAGGCCGAGGCGGCCATGCTGGGCCAGCCGGTGTCGATGCTCATCCCGCGCGTCGTCGGCTTCAAGCTGACCGGCGAGATCCCGGCCGGCGTCACCGCCACCGACGTCGTGCTCACCATCACCGAGATGCTGCGCCGCCACGGCGTGGTCGGCAAGTTCGTCGAGTTCTACGGCGAGAGCGTCGCCGAGGTGCCGCTGGCCAACCGCGCCACCATCGGCAACATGAGCCCGGAGTTCGGCTCCACCGCGGCGATCTTCCCGATCGACGACGAGACCGTCCGCTACCTCAAGCTGACCGGCCGCTCGGCCGAGCAGGTCGCGCTGGTCGAGGCCTACGCCAAGGAGCAGGGCCTCTGGCACGACCCGTCGCGCGAGGCTTCTTACTCCGAGTACCTGGAGCTGGACCTGTCGACGGTCGTCCCGTCGATCGCCGGTCCGAAGCGCCCGCAGGACCGCATCGAGCTGTCCGACGCGAAGTCCTCGTTCCGCAAGTCGATCCACGACTACGTGGACGGCGAGGACTCCACGCCGCACACCAAGATGGACGAGGCTTCGGAGGAGTCCTTCCCGGCCAGTGACGCCCCGTCGCTGTCGTTCGCCGAGGACGACGCCGCGCCGGTGACCAGCTCCGCCGCGAACGGCGCGTCCGGCCGCCCGAGCAAGCCGGTCAAGGTCAGCTCCGCCGACCGCGGCGAGTTCGTCCTCGACCACGGCGCCGTGGTGATCGCCTCGATCACCTCGTGCACCAACACCTCGAACCCGTCGGTCATGCTCGGCGCCGCGCTGCTCGCCCGCAACGCCGTCGAAAAGGGCCTCGCGGTCAAGCCGTGGGTGAAGACGTCGATGGCGCCGGGCTCGCAGGTCGTCACCGACTACTACACCAAGGCCAACCTGTGGCCGTACCTGGAGAAGCTGGGCTACCACCTGGTCGGCTACGGCTGCACCACCTGCATCGGCAACTCCGGCCCGCTCTCGGACGAGATCTCCGCGGCCATCCAGGAGAACGACCTCACCGCGGTCTCGGTGCTCTCGGGCAACCGGAACTTCGAAGGCCGGATCAACCCCGACGTGAAGATGAACTACCTCGCGTCGCCGCCGCTGGTCATCGCCTACGCGCTGGCCGGCACGATGGACTTCGACTTCGCGAACCAGCCGCTGGGCCAGGACACCGACGGCAACGACGTCTTCCTCAAGGACATCTGGCCGACGGCCAAGGAGATCCAGGAGACCATCGACCACGCGATCACGCAGGAGATGTTCACCAAGGACTACGCGGACGTCTTCGACGGCGGCGAGCGCTGGAAGTCGCTGCCCACCCCGGAGGGCAAGACCTTCGAGTGGGACGCCGAGTCCACCTACGTCCGGAAGCCCCCGTACTTCGAGGGCATGACGCCGGAGCCGGCCCCGGTCACCGACATCACCGGCGCGCGCGTGCTGGCGAAGCTGGGCGACTCGGTCACCACCGACCACATCTCCCCCGCCGGCGCGATCAAGCCGGGCACCCCGGCCGCGCAGTACCTGACCGAGCACGGCGTGGAGAAGAAGGACTTCAACTCCTACGGCTCGCGGCGCGGCAACCACGAGGTGATGATCCGCGGCACGTTCGCGAACATCCGGCTGCGCAACCAGCTCCTCGACGACGTCCAGGGCGGCTACACCCGCGACTTCACGCAGGAAGGCGCCCCGCAGGCGTTCATCTACGACGCGGCCCAGAACTACGCGGCGGCGGGCACCCCGCTGGTCGTGCTGGGCGGCGAGGAGTACGGCTCGGGCTCGTCGCGCGACTGGGCGGCCAAGGGCACGTCGCTGCTGGGCGTCCGCGCGGTGATCACCGAGTCGTTCGAGCGCATCCACCGGTCCAACCTGATCGGCATGGGCGTCATCCCGCTGCAGTTCCCGGCGGGCGAGTCGGCTTCGTCGCTCGGCCTGGACGGCACGGAGACGTTCGACATCGCGGGCATCACGGCGCTGAACGAGGGCTCGACCCCGCGCACGGTGCACGTCACGGCCACCAAGGCGGACGGCACCAAGGTCGAGTTCGACGCGGTCGTCCGCATCGACACCCCGGGTGAAGCGGACTACTACCGCAACGGCGGCATCCTGCAGTACGTGCTGCGGAAGATGACGCAGGCGTAAGGGTTCTGCGGTTCAGGGCCTCCCCGCTCGCTCGAGCGGGGAGGCCCTTTCTCATGCGGGCACGGCTTCCCAGCGCACGCTCGACACCGACGGCTCCAGCGACAACCGCGAGACCGCCGCCTCCATCTGGGCGTCGTCGCGCTGGTCGCCGACCAGCTCGGCGCGGACTTCCACGGTGCGGTCGTCCCGGTCCGTGCTCAGCACCGACAGCAACCGGAAGTCGGTGCGCGTCAACGACTGCACGAGCAACGCACGTACGTGCGCTTCCGTCGCATCGCGTGTGACGGCCTGGAACGCGTACCTCGTCGGCGTCTCGTCGCCGGCGTCGGGCCGGCGGTCGACGACGCGGCCCAGCGGCCGCAGCACCACGTTCACTCCGACCACGACGGCCGTCCCGGCCGCCGCGACGACGTACAACCCGGCTCCGGCCAGCGCGCCCACCGCCGCGGAGCACCAGAGCGTGGCGGCCGTGTTGAGGCCGCGGACGTTGAGGCCGTCACGCAGGATCACTCCGGCGCCGAGGAACCCGATGCCCGAAACGATCTGCGCCGCGACCCGGGTCGGGTCGGCGTCACCGCTCGAGGCCAGGCCGCCGAAGCCGTGGGCGGACAGCAGCACGAACAAGGTGGCACCCACCGCGACCAGGGCGTTGGTGCGCAGCCCGGCCATCCGGGCGCGGAACTGGCGCTCGACCCCGATGACGGCACCCAGGCCGACACCGGCGCCCACGCGCAGCAGCATGTCGAAAATGGTCATGATCCGGCTCTTTTCCGGCGTGCGCGCACTGCCGGACAGGGGGCGGCCGGAAGCTAGCCCCGCCGGAAACCTCCGGTGAGCGCGCGCCCGGCCGTCCGGGGACTGTCCGCTGGCATGTGCCGCTCACCTCGCTTCCCGTGTTCGTCGATGATCAACCCGGCCAGGGTAGCCGGTCCCGCGGCCCGGGGAAGGGCCGCGGGACCGGGCTCACACTCCGAAGGGCTGGACGTTCGGCTGGAACACCTGCCCGTTCGCCGGCACCTTCAGGTCGGTCAGGTAGTCGGCCACGGCCTGGTCGACACCGAGGGAGTCGCCCAGGATGCAGTGGCCGAACGCGTCGACCGACAGCAGCCGGGAGTTGCCGAGCTCGGCCGCCATCCGCTGGGCGAACTTGTACCGCGTGGCCGGGTCGTAGTAGTTGCCGACCACGACCACCGGGACGTCGGTCTTGGCGCGCCACGGACCCCGGTAGGCGTCCGGCTTCTTCGCCGGCCACACCGGGCAGGCCGCGGTGTCCGAGAACGCCTGCGACCGGCCGAAGGTCCGCGACTCGCGCTCCCACTTCGCGGCGATGTCCGGCACCTGCTCCTGCCTGATCCGGAACGGCTTGTCGGCGCAGTTGACGGCGAAGTAGGAGTCGTCGCCGGTGTAGGGGCTGTCCGGCCTCAGGTCGGCCAGGCCCCGGTGCCCGAGGGCGGGTGCCGTCAGCGGCCGGGGCCGCAGCGACTGCGTCTGCGCCTGCGCGGACGGGTGGATCGCGGTGTAGTGCGTCTGCAGCCAGTCGGCCAGGGCGGCGAACGCACCCGGGCTGTAGAGGACACCGCCCACGGTGCCGGTGAACTCGCTGATGTCGAGCGGGTCGGAGCCGGGAAGCGTGATCGGCTGCTTGCGGAGGTACTCCCGCAGCTCGTCGAACTTCGCCCGCGGGTTGCCGTCGCTGAAGGCGCACTTCGGGCCGACCTGGTCGCAGCGCTTGAGGAAGGCGTCCAGCGCGATCTCGAAGCCCTGCGCGCGTTCCCGGTCGTACTGCACGCCGTCGCTGGTGCGCAGGGCCGGATCGACGTTGCCGTCGATCACGATCGCGCGCGACTGCTTCGGGAACATCGCCGCGTACGTCGAGCCGATCAGCGTGCCGTAGGAGAAGCCGACGTAGTTCAGCTTCCGGTCGCCGACGGCGGCGCGCAGCGTGTCGAGGTCGCGGACGACGTCCTTGGTGGACATGTGGTCGAGCAGCGAACCGGCGTTGTTCTTGCAGAACCGGCCGTAGTCGCGGTAACTGGCCAGGGTGCCCGAGATTTCGGCGCGCGAAATCGGCACGCCGATCTGGGCGGCGAAGACCTCGTCGGCGTCTTCCTGGGTGGTGAAGCAGCGCAGCGGGTTGCTCGCGCCGACCCCGCGCGGGTCGAAGCCGATCAGGTCGAACCGGTCGAGGACCTGCGGCCGGAAGATCGCCTGGCCGGCGATCGGCAGGGTCAGGCCCGGGCCACCGGGACCGCCGGGGTTGAGGAACAGCGACCCGACGCGCTGGCCGGGAGTGCGCGCGGCGCGCTTGAGCAGCGCGATGTCGATGGTGCCCAGCGAAGCGTTGTCGTGGTCGATGGGGACGCGGTAGCGGGCGCAACTGTAGAACTTGACCTGGTCGGCGGGCACGCCGGCGAGGACGTCGCCGGCGCAGGTGCCCCAGGCGACGGCCGGGGTCGCGCCGACGGCGGCGGGCTTGACGACCGAGTCTTCCGCCGCGGCGGCGGTCCCGGCCGGCCCGGCCAGCCCCACGCCGGCCACGAGCGCCCCCACCAGCGCGAACGACCGCACCCGGCCCTGTGTGGATCTCGGCAAGATGGTTCCTCCCTGGGTCGCACACTTCGCCGCGAGGTCACGACGTCACGGCGCGTTACCCGGGAGAGACTGGCACAAACCGGTGAATCCCGGCACCGGCCGAACGGATGGTCAGAACCTATCGAGCCACCCTCGCCAGCACGAAAACCGGCAACGTCCGGGCCGCCTCACGCTGCTCCATCGCATAACCCGGCCAAAAGGCGAGCAGCTCCGCCCACATCCGCTCGTACTCGTCACCGGCCAGCTCCCGCGCCACGACGTCGACCGGCTTGCCCGCCAGGGCCACCGTGCACTTCGGGTTCGCCCGCAGGTTGTGGGCCCAGGCCGGGTCGTGCCGGCGGCCCCAGTTCGAGGCCGTCAGCACGAAACCGTCGCCGCGGGGGTAGTAGAGCAGGTTGGTGCTGCGGGGCAGCCCGCTCTTGCGGCCCGTTGTCGTCAGGCGCAGGGACGGCAGCCCGGCGAGCGCCACGAGGCTCACCCGGCCGCCGAACGCCTTGTGCAGTTTCCGGTCCGCCCACACGACGAACCGGGCCGTGCGCATCAGCCACGGTTTCGTGCCGGCGGCCCGCGCCAGCGCGCGGAGAGGATTAGCCACGCACGGATTTTGCCAGGCTCACCCCGAACCGCTGCTGGGAGTCGGTCCACCAGTGCTCGAGGGCGAACCCGGCCGCGGCCAGCTCCTCCTCGACGCCGCGCGGGCGGAACTTCGCCGAGATCTCCGTCCGGACGTGCTCGCCCTCGGCGAAGCGCACCGTCAGGTCCGCCCCCGGGATCTCGACGGTCAGCGCCCGCCGGGCCCGCAGGCGCATCTCGATCCACTCGTTTTCCGCGTCCCAGTGGGAGACGTGCTCGAACTCGTCGACGTCGAAGTTCGCGCCGAGCCGCGCGTTGATCACCCGCAGCACGTTCTTGTCGAACTCCGCCGTGACGCCGGCCGCGTCGTCGTAGGCGCGTTCGAGGATCCGGGGATCCTTGACGAGGTCGGTGCCGAGCAGCAGCCACTCCCCCTCGTCCAGGACCCCCCGGACCGACCGGAGGAAGGTCGCCCGTTCGGCGGGCAGGAAGTTGCCGATCGTGCCGCCGAGGAAGGCGACCACCCGCGGCTGGCCGTCCGGCAGCAGGTCGAGGTGCTGGGTGAAGTCGCCGACGACCCCGCGCACCGCCAGCTCCGGGTAGTCCTTCGAGATCGCCTCGGCGGCCTCGGCCAGCGCGGATTCGGACACGTCCAGGGGGACGAACGCCTCCAGGGTGCCGTGGCCGGTGAGCGCGTCGAGCAGCAGGCGGGTCTTCTCGCTCGATCCCGAGCCGAGTTCGACGAGCGTGTGCGCGCCGGTCAGCTCGGCGACGTCGCCGGCGTGCGCGGCCAGCACCTCGCGCTCGCTGCGGGTCGGGTAGTACTCCGGCAGCTGGGTGATCTTCTCGAACAGCTCGCTGCCGTCGGCGTCGTAGAACCACTTGGGCGGCAGCCACTTCTGCGCCGCGGTGAGCCCGGCGACGACGTCCGCGCGCAGTTCCGCGGTGACGGCGTCGCCGGAGCGGTGGTGGTCGAGATCGACTTCGGTCATGACAGCTCCTGGGTCAGGGGAAGCAGGTCGACGCCGGCTGCGGTGGCGCGCACGGCGTGGTGGTCGGGGACTGCCCGCCAGCGCGGGTCGCCGTCGAGGGGTTCGGACGCCAGCCACACTCCGGCCGGGGTCTCCAGCACGGACAGCGCGTGCGTCCAGGTCGTGCCGATCAGCGTGGTGCCGTCGGTGAGCAGGAAGTTCAGCCGGGAGGCGGGCGCGGCCGCTTCGACGGCGAGGGTCAGTTCCGCCACCGCGGTCAGCGGGTCCGCGCCCGTGGCGAGCCGGGCGCGCAGCAGGGCCCAGAGCACCACCGAGTCCGTCGGCGCCTCCAGGGTCAGCAGTTCGGTGACCGGCAGGGTCTTCGCCAGTTCCGCGAGCGAATCCGGGTAGCCGCGCACGACGCCGTTGTGGCTGAACAGCCACGGCCCGGCGGTGAACGGCGCCGCGGCCGCCTCGGTCACCGGCAGGCCGGTGGTGCCGTTGCGGACCGCGGCGACGAACGCGCCCGAAGCGACCGCCGCGGCCAGCGGCGGCAGCGTCTCGTCCGTCCACAGTGGAGTCGAACGCCGGTGGCGCAGCGGCGGCGAGCCCGGGCCGGGGTACCACCCCAGCCCGAACCCGTCGGCGTTGACCGAGCCGCCGCCGCGCATGTCCGCCGGCGCGTACGACTGCACCAGCAGGGAATGCGGGGCGTGGAAGAGCGCCTCGGCGGGCGAAAGCGGCTCGCCGAGGTAGCCGATGTGGCGGCACATGCGCCTACCCCACCTCGCCGGGGGCCGCGTCGCGGGCGGTGCGGAAGCCGGCGAAGATCTGCCGCCGGATCGGGTAGTCCCAGTTGCGGAACGTGCCCCGGATGGCCGCCGAGTCGGTGCCGAACGACCCGCCGCGCAGCACCTTGTACTCGGGTCCGAAGAAGACCTCCGAGTACTCCCGGTACGGGAAGGCGGAGAACCCCGGGTAGCCGTGGAAATCGGTCGACGTCCACTCCCAGACGTCGCCGATCAGCTGGTGCACGCCGGTCGGCGACGCGCCGGCCGGGTACGCCCCCGCCGGCGCCGGGCGCAGGTGCCGCTGGCCGAGGTTGGCGTGCTCGGCCGCCGGTTCGTCGTCGCCCCAGGGGAACCGGCGCGACCGGCCGGTGGCCGGGTCGAACCGCGCCGCCTTCTCCCACTCCGCCTCGGTCGGCAGCCGCCGCCCGGCCCAGGCCGCGTACGCCTCGGCCTCGTGGTAGGAGACGTGCACGACCGGCTCGTCGGCCGGCAGCCGCTCGTACACGCCGAAGCGGGTCCGCCACCAGCCGTCCTGCTCCCGCTTCCAGAACCGCGGCGCGGTGATGGAGTTTTCGGTCCGGTAGGCCCAGCCGGCCTCGCTCCACCACCGCCGGTCGTCGTAGCCGCCGCCGTCGAGGAAGTCGGCGTAGGCACCACAGGTCACCGGCACCGTGTCCATCCAGAACGCCTCGACGGCGACCTCGTGCGCCGGACGCTCGTTGTCCAGGGCCCACGGCTCGGCCGACGTGCCCATCGTGAAGGCTCCGCCCGGGACCAGCACCTCGGCCGGCAGCGTGCCCGACCGCGCGGGGGGCGGCTCCGGCGCGTGCAGCACCGGATCGCCCTTGCGGAGCTGGTGGGTGGCCAGCATCGTCTCGTCGTGCTGCTGCTCGTGCTGGGTGATCATGCCGAACGCGAACGCCTGCTCGGTCAGCCGCCGGCCGTCCATCGGCGCGTGCTCCAGCACGTCGAAGGCCTTCTCGCGGACCTGTTTGACGTACGCGCGCGCCTCGGCCGGGCCGAGCAGCGGCAGCTCCGGCCGGTCGGCGCGGGCGTGCTGGAAGGCGTCGTAGATGTCGTCGATGTCCGGGCGCAGCGGTTCCCGGCCGCCGACGTCGCGGACCAGCCACAGCTCCTCCTGGACGCCGATGTGCGCCAGGTCCCAGACCAGCGGCGACATCAGCTTCGAATGCTGGCGGACGAGGTCTTCGTCGTCGACCGCGTCGGTCAGCGCGACACTGCGCGCCCGCGCCCGGGTCAGCGCCTCCGCCGCCCGCGCGCGCAGGTCCTGCGCGCTCAGTTCGCCCAGTGCTTCCGTGCTCATGCTTCGCTCCTCGATCGGTCCGCGCGCCCCAGCACGCTCTCGCTGATCCCGGTGATCGACTCCTCCGCCAGCCCGGTCACGCCCAGCTCGGCGCAGCCGAGGCCGGCCAGCGCCGCCGCGGCGGCCGCCAGGTCCGGGTCGGCCAGGCCGCGCCGCGCCGCCGTGGTCCACCGGCCGTCGACCGGCGCGCAGATTTCGCGCACCTTCTCGACGGTGGCGGGCCGGGCGAGCAGCGCCGACACCAGGGCGACCGGGGCCAGCCACTCGTCCGGCGGTTGCGCGTCGAGGTACCGGATCTCCAGGTACCCCTGCGGGCGGACCGGCGTGAACATGGTCGTGAGGTGGTAGTCGAGATCGGCCACCGTCGGCCGCGGCAGCAGCGCCGCCGCGCCCCGGCCGTCGATCCAGTCGGCGAACGTCAGCCCCTCGGGCGCGTCCCACGGCCGGTCGCCGCGGGGCAGCACCATCAGGGGGACGTCCATCAGGCGCTCCGCCCACGCGCCGGCCGGGTCGTCGCCCGCCACGGCGGCCGTGCGCGTGCGCACCGCTTCCGTGTCGTGCACCGCCAGCCAGCGGGCGGAGGCGTGTCCCGTGTCCCGTCCGGCGTGGACGCGGGAGTTGGCGAAGAGGGCGAGCAGCGGCGGGCCCATCGCGTGCGCGGCCGCCCACCGCGCCGCGTAGTGCTCGGGCTCCCCCGCATCGAGGCAGATCTGCAAGCCGGCGGTGCTGCACATCATGGTGAGGCCGCCGGGACCGATCGGCGCGAACCGGCGCTCCATGGCCGCGTACCGCGGGGTGTGGAGGAGCCGGCGGGGCGCGCGGTGGGCGTCGATGCCCGTTTCGCCCAGGACGAGGTCGTGCCGGGCGAGGCTGTCGCGCAGGTGGTGGAGGTCGGCCGTGACGACTGCGTCGAGCTCGCGCAGCGAGGCCTGGGGAAGGGCGGAAATCTCGACCTGGCACCCGGGTTCGAGGCTCACGGGCGAGCCGGCCGGGAGTGGTGCGGCGGGACTGCCGGGGCGGAGCGTCCGCGGGGTGTGCGGGCCCAGCGCCGCGGCGAGGACGTCGGGATCGAGGGGTCTGGCCGGGTCGTCGGCATGGTGCACGGTGAACTCCAGCTCCACGCCGGTCAGGCGCGGTGGTCCGTGCTTGAAGCACACCGATGCGACGTACGCCTCGCCGGCCGCGCGATCCGCCAGGACCCGCGCGGTGCGGTTCGACGCACTACCCGACTTCTCGGGGAAATCGTGCACCGCTGTCATGTCCGTTCCTGTTCCGTGGATGGGGGAACTTCTCGCCTTCGGACGCTACACGCGGGGTACGACAAATTCAGGGCGGATCCTGCGGGCCGGGAGGTGTTCACCACCCTGTAAGAAGTCCCTGATCAGGGCAAAGCCGGTTCGGTGCCGAGTCCGAGCTCGGCCGCGGAGGCCCGCACCGCGTCGATCACGAGGTGCAGCGCGGGCCGCCGGAACGCGGTGCGCCGGTAGGCGATCGACACCGTCCGCAGCAGCGGCGTGGTGAGCGTGACGACGTCGATCCCGGGCGGCCGCAGCAGGCGCAGCCCCAGGTCGGACACGAGGGTGATGCCGAGCCCGGCCCCCACCATCGCCATCGCCGTCGACTGTTCTTCGACCTCGTGGTTGATCTTCGGCGAGAAGCCGTGCCGCAGGCAGGCGGTGCGCATCGCACGCCCGAAGTGCGACTTGGCGCCGGCCAGGATCCACGGGTGTTCGGCCAGCTCGTCCAGGGCCGCCGATCCGGACGGCACGGCGCCCCGCGGCACCGCGGCGTGCAGCCGTTCGACGGCGACGACCGCGCGTTCCAGCCCGGCGTCCCACGGCGTCGGCGCGTCGGAGTAGTCGATCACGAAGGAGAGGTCGAGGCTGCCGTCCCGGACCGCCTCGGCGGTGTCTTCCGGGGCCAGTTCGCGGGTGCGCACCTCGATGCCGGGGTGTGCGCCGGCCAAGGCGGTCAGGGCCGTGGGCAGCAGGCCGGAGGCCACCGACGCCCACACCCCGGCGGTCAGCCGGACCGTGCGGGCGTCCTGGGCCTCCTCGAGGGCGAGGGTCGCCCGCTCGACCGAGCCGAGGATCTCCTCGGCGTGCTCGGTGAGCAGGGTGCCGAGTTCGGTCAGCTGGACGCGCCGGCCGAGCCGTTCGAACAGCTTCGCCCCCACGTCCCGCTCGAGCTGCGCAAGCTGCTGCGACACCGCCGAAGCGGTGTAGTGCAGGGCCGCGGCCGCCGCCGTGACCGTGCCCCGGCGGTGCAGCTCGCGCAGCATCCGCAAGCGGTGCAACGAAAGCTCCATACACAAAACTTAAACGAGATCGTGCAGCAGCGTTAAATGGACGGGCGGGCCACCGGGGGCGCACGCTCGTGATGGCGGTCACGAGGCCGCCCCGGACTTCCCTGGAGGTGAGTGGCCCGATGACCCCCGCCGAACCGCTGATGCGGCTCACGTGGACCGACCCCGTCACTGGCGCGCACGGCTACCTGGTCGTGCACAGCCTGGTCTCCGGTGTCGCCACCGGCGGCACCCGAATGCGGGCCGGTTGCACGATGTCCGAGGTCGAGGACCTCGCCCGGGGCATGGCGAACAAGACCGCGACCTTCAACCTGCCGGTCGGCGGGGCCAAGGGCGGCCTCGACTTCGACCCCAAGGACCCGCGCGCCTTCGACGTGCTGAAGCGCTTCTGCGCGTTCCTGCGGCCGTGGCTGGACGCGCACTGGGTGACCGCCGAGGACCTGGGCGTCCCGCAGCACCTGATCGACTCGGTGTTCGCCGAGCTCGGGCTGGAGCAGTCGTACCACGCGGCGATCCGCCGTTCGGCCGATCCGGCCCGCACCCTGCGCCGGGTGCAGGCGGGCCTCAACGCCCCGGTCCCCGGCGGGCTGCTGCTCGGCGACGTCGTCGGCGGCTACGGCGTGGCGCAGGCGTGCCTGGGCGTCGCGGCGGCGTGGGACTGGGACGTGCGCGAGACGACGGTGGCGATCCAGGGCATCGGCACGATGGGCGGCGGCGCGGCCTGGTACCTGCACGAAGCCGGGGTGAAGGTGGTCGCGGTGGCCGACGCCGCGGGCACGCTGTACGACCCCACCGGGCTCGACGTCCCGGCGCTGCTGGACCTGCGTGACCGCTTCGGCGAGGTGGACCGCTCCCAGCTGCCCGCCGGGGTCCGTGCGCTGCCGCGCGAGACGATCGTCGGGATCGACGCGGACATCCTCGTGCCGGCCGCGATCTCCTACGCGCTGCGGCCGGACAACGAGAGCGTGGTGAAGGCCAAGGTGGTCGTCGAAGCGGCCAACGCGGCGACGACGCCGGACGCGGAGGCCGCGCTGTCGGCCCGCGGGATCGCGGTGGTGCCGGACTTCGTCGCCAACGCGGGCGCGGCGGCCTGGGCGTGGTGGCTGCTGCTGGGCGAGGTCGGTGCGGACCCGGCCGACTCGTTCCTGCGGCTGCGCACCGAAATGCAGGCGAAGATCGCGCTGCTGCTGGCGGAGTGGAACCTGGACCGGCTGCCGCTGCGCGTCACCGGGCTGCGGCTCGCCGAAGCCAACCGCGCCCGGCGCGCCGACGCCGCGCTCGCCCCGGAAGGCGAGCCGGGCCTGCTCATCCCCTGAGCGCGAACCGGTCGGTCGCGCCGATCAGGACGTCCTGCATCGTCGCGGCCGACACGGTGTGCCCGACGTCGTCCAGCATCACCAGCTCGCTGCCCGGCCAGGCGTGGTGCAGCAGCCAGGGCGTGCCGACGAGGTTGCTGGTGTCCAGCACGCCCTGCGCCAGCACCGCGGGGATGCCCGCGAGCTTCCCGGCCTGGCGCAGGATCTCGCCGTCTTCGAGGAAGGCGCGGTTGCTGAAGTAGTGCGTGACGATCCGGGCGAAGCAGAGCCGGTACGCCGGGTCCTCGAAGACGTCGGGCGGCGGGACGCCCGGCAGCATCGCGTCCTCCCAGGCACACCAGTCCTTCGCGGCCCGGTGGTGGACGGCGGGGTCCGGGTCCATCAGGAGCCGGTGGTAGGCCGCCGAAAGGTCGCCGTCGCGCTCGCTTTCCGGCACGCCTTCGCGGAACTTGGCGAAGCCTTCCGGGAAGTAGGCGCCGAGGCCGCGGATGAGCATCTCGATCTCGACGAAGCGATCGGTCGCGAGGCCCATCAGGACCATCTCGCTGACGCGCCCGGGGTGGCGCAGCGCGTAGGTCAGGCTGAGCACGGAACCCCAGGAACCGCCGAACAGCAACCACTTTTCGATGCCGAGGTGGGTGCGCAGGCGCTCGAAGTCGGCGACCAGGTGGCCGGTGGTGTTGGCGGACAGGTCGGCGACCGGGGCACCGGCGTGCGGGGTGCTGCGGCCGCAGCCGCGCTGGTCGGCCAGGACGATCCGGTAGCGCGCGGGGTCGAAGAACCGGCGGACGTTCGCCGAGCAGCCGGAGCCGGGGCCGCCGTGCACGACGAGCGCGGGCTTACCGTGCGGGTTGCCGCAGGTCTCCCAGTACATCTCGTGTCCGTCGCCGACGTCGAGCCGGCCGTGGTCGTAGGGTTCGATCTCGGGGTACATCGGCGCGTCCTCCCGCCCGGATACAACAGCGCTGTCACATTATCGCCTGGACGCGTTCCCGCGCACGCGTTTTTCGGTCACCCCAGGGTGCCGGCCAGCTCGGTGAGCGTGTCGGCCAGCTCCCGCGGGCCCGCCGGGCCGATGTGGATGACGGCGTCGTCGCCCGAGCCGGTCGTGTAGCTGAGGTAGCGGCCCCAGTCGGTGTCGGCGTAGTGCAGCGGCTGCTGCAGGCAGGCGTGCCGCCCGACGTCGTCACGACGGCCGACGTAGAGCTCCCCGCTGCCCGAGACGGGCCGCTGCACGAGGCTCACGACGTCGGCGACCGCCGGAGCCAGCGGGTACGCGGCCTGCCCGCGCCGGGCGGCCTCGGTCAGGTCGGCCACCCGCACGGTCCGCGGGTGTCCCCCGCCGGGCCCGACCGGCGGCAGCTGCTCGACGAGCGCCTCGGCCAGCCGGTTCCGGTCGATTTCCTGCACGCCGACGTGCGTCCCGTCGGAGACGGCGAGGACGGCCTGCAGCCCCTTCGCGGCGGCGAGGACGCCGTAGGTCTGGCCGCCGGTGCCGACCCAGCCGTAGCACTCCCGCGCGGGGCTGACCAGCAGCGGAAGCCAGTCGAGGAAGTCGACGGTGGCCCGGCCGCGGGCATCGACGAGCCCGGCCTCGGCGAGCGCGGCGTCGACCCGCTTGCCGGCTTCCTCACGTTCGTCGTCCGAGAGCCACAGAGGCTCCGGACGCAGGGTGAGGTGCAGCTGGCCGACCTGTTCCCGGTCGGCCAGCGCGGCCAGCGCCTCGACCGGAACGTCCACCCGGCCTGTTGCCACGTCCACCTGCCTCTTGTTCGCTTTGGTCGCCCTGTTCGCCTTATTCGCCTTATTCGCCGATGACCGGCGGGCTGGTCCGCTGGTCGGTCCCGAAGATCGCGTCCGGATCGGCCTCGATCAGGTAGTCCGGCCGCTGGTGCTCGTCGTCTTCTTCGCCTTCGCCCCGGCGCCCACCGGGCCCCATGGGCCCCATCTGCCCGCCACGCCCGGCGGCCGAACGCGCGGCGGCCGCCTCCGCGGCGGCGGC
>NZ_JBSGJD010000052.1:0-42649 GCF_053605405.1 Amycolatopsis sp. NPDC003861 | reverse complement strand
GCCGAGCTCCGAAACCAGGAGAGTGGTGATGCCGGCGAGATCGCGGCGGTAGGCGTCGGTGGTCGTCCAACGCACCGAACGCCACATTGGGGCGCTTGGGCCGGGCACCCCTGACACCTGTCACGGCCAAGTCGTGACGCACGATCCGGGGACCCGGGCCCGCCGGGCGGCAGCCTGGGGGCATGCGAGAAACAGACATCCAGGCGGTGGCGGCGGGGGCCGCGATCCACCTCACCGGCCTGCGGAAGCACTACGGCGACGTGCACGCGGTCGACGGCGTCGACCTGACCATCGCCCCGGGCGAAGTGGTCGCCCTGCTCGGCCCGAACGGGGCCGGCAAGTCCACCACCGTCGACATGATCCTCGGCCTGACCAGTCCCGGTGCCGGCGACGTGCGCGTGTTCGGGCGCAAGCCGATCGACGCCGTCCGCGCCGGCCTGATCGGGGCGATGCTGCAGGGCGGGGCCCTGATGGACGACCTGACCGTCGGCGAGACCGTCGGCATGGTCGCGGCCCTGCACCGCAAGCCGATGCCGGTCGCCGAAGCCCTGCGTGCCGCCGGTGTCGAAGAACTGGCCGGCCGTCGCGCCAACAAGCTTTCCGGTGGGCAGAAGCAGCGGGTCCGCTTCGCCGTCGCCCTGGTCAGCAACCCGGACCTGCTGATCCTCGACGAGCCGACGGCGGCGATGGACGTCGGTACCCGGCGCGAGTTCTGGCAGTCGATGTACTCCTTCACCGAATCCGGCCGCACCGTCCTGTTCGCCACGCACTACCTCGAAGAGGCCGAGGAGTTCGCCGATCGGGTGGTGCTGATGCGCCGGGGCCGGATCGTCGCCGACGGCTCCGTCGCCGAGGTCCGCGCGCTGGCCGGCGGTCGCACCCTGCGCGCCGCCGTCCCGGGCGCCACCGACGCCGTCATCGCCGCGTTGCCCGGCGTCAAGGAGTTCGAGCTGCGCGGCGACCGCGTCGCGATCTCCAGCGGCGACTCCGATGCCACGCTCTGGGCGCTCAAGGCCGCGGTTCCGGCCGTGCACGACGTCGAAATCAGCGCCGTCGGCCTCGAAGGCGCCTTCCTGTCCCTGACCGCCGACGAGACCGCGGAGCCCGTCCGATGAACGCCACCTACCTGCTCACCGAGATCCGCCGGAACTTCCGGGCGCCCCGCTTCCTGATCTTCGTCGTCGCCTTCCCGGTACTGATGTTCCTCTTGCAGACCAACGTCTTCACCAAGGCGAGCGATCCGCACCACGCGGAGATCGCCGCGGTGATCATGATCAACATGATGACGTTCGGCGTGTTCGCCGCGGCGACCAACAGCGGGGCCCGGCTGGCCCTCGAACGCGCGGCCGGCTGGCAACGCCAGCTGCGCCTGACCCCGCTCACCGGCACCGGCTACCTGGCCGGCAAGGGCATCTCCGGGATGCTCGTCGGGCTGCCCGCGCTGGTCCTCGTGCCGTTGCTGGGCGTGCTGGCCGAGGGCGTGCACGTCGACGGCAGCGGCTGGGTGCGGATCTTCGCCGGCATCTGGCTCGGCACGATCCCGCTGGTGCTGCTCGGCCTGCTGCTCGGCCAGTTCGGTACGCCGGACTCGATGCAGCCGATCAACATGCTCGTCACGCTCGGGATGGGGTTCCTCGGCGGGCTCTGGATCCCGATCGAGTCGATGCCCGGCTGGATGCACGACGTCGCCCAGATCATGCCGACCTACTGGGTGCTGCAGGTGGCGCGACCGGCGGTGACCAGCGACATGGTGGTCTCGCTGCCGACGGCGGCCGGCGTGCTCGGCGCCTGGACGGTCGTGCTCGGAGCCCTGGTGATCAGGCGTTACCGTAAGGACAGCGCCCGCGTCTGAGGGCCGGAGGGGAACGACGATGGCGAAGCGCCGGTTCGGTCTGGACAGCAAGGAATCCTGGTGGGAGGACCCGCTGCCGGATGCCGCCGACCGCGGGCCCGGCGGTCCGCGCTGGCCGATCATGTCGATGGTCTTCCTGCTGCCGTTCCTCATCCCGGTCACGCGCTCGCTGCTGGCCGAGCCCGCGGTCACCCCCGGGCTCGTCGCCACCCTCGTCCTCGTCTACGCCTACTCCGCGTGCTACGCGGTGTTCCCGTACTTCTTCCGCCGGGAACGCCGGGTGAAGCTGGCCTTCGGGATCACGATGAACGTGCTGGGGCTCGCCTCGCTGGCGACGGCCGCCGGCAGCGGGTTCGTCCTGCTCTACGGCACGGCGGTGGTCGTGTTCCTGGTGCCCGCCGCCTGGTCGGTGATCATCGACCTGACCACGGTGGCGCTCGGCGCGGTGATCCTGCTGGCGCAGGGCCGGTTCGTGGCGGACTACGGCGACCTGATCACCGTATTGTCGATCACGGTGGCGATGTTCTTCATGGGCAACCTCGTCCGCGCGGTCCGGCGGCTGGAACGCGCGAACGAGGAGATCGCCACCCTCGCCGTGGCGAACGAGCGCCAGCGCCTGGCCCGCGACCTGCACGACCTGCTCGGCCACAGCCTCACCACGATCACCGTCAAGGCGGGACTGGCCCGGCGGGTGCTGGAGAGCGCCGGTGACATCCCGCGCGCGGTCGAGGAGATCCGCGAGGTGGAGAGCCTCACCCGCAGCGCGCTGTCCGACGTCCGCGCGACCGTGTCGGCGAACCGCGAGGTGTCGCTTTCGGCGGAGCTCGTCGGCGCCCGGGCGGCGTTGCGGGCCGCGGAGATCGACGCCGACCTGCCGCACGCGGTCGACAACGTCCGCCCGGAGTTCCAGCCCACCTTCGGGTACGTGCTGCGCGAAGCCGTCACGAACGTGCTGCGGCACTCCGGGGCCAAGCGGGTGCGCGTGCGGCTGGGCGACACCTGGCTCGAGATCGAGGACGACGGCACCGCCACCCACGTCGTCGCGGGCAACGGCCTGCGCGGGCTGACCGAGCGGCTGGCCGCGGCCGGGGGCACGCTGCGGACGTCGGGCCGGCCTGGGGGAGGATTGCTGGTGCGGGCGGAGATCCCGCTGCCCGAACCGAGCCCGGCCACCTCGGCCGTGCGCGCCGAACCCGCGGGAGGACTCGCTTGATCCGGGTGCTGCTGGCCGACGACCAGGCCATGGTCCGCGGGGCCCTGGCCACCGTGCTGGGCCTGGAGAACGACATCGAAGTGGTCGGGCAGGTGGGTTCCGGCGACGAGGTGGTGGCCGCCGCGCGCGAGACCAAGCCGGACGTCGCCCTCCTCGACGTCCAGATGCCCGGGAAGGACGGCCTGGAGGCCGCGGCCGACCTGCGGAACGCCCTGCCGTCGTGCCGGGTGATCATCTGCACGACGTTCGGCCGTCCCGGCTACCTCGCCCGCGCGATGGCGGCGGGCGCGGCCGGGTTCGTCGTCAAGGACGCGCCGCCGGAGCAGCTCGTCGAAGCCGTCCGGCGAGTCCACAGTGGACTCCGGGTGGTGGATCCGGCGCTGGCCGCGGAATCCCTCGCCACCGGCGCCAGCCCGCTCACCGGGCGCGAGCGGGACGTGCTGCGGGAGGCCAAGGACGGCAGCACGGTGGCCGACGTCGCCCGGGCACTGCACCTCTCTGAAGGCACCGTCCGCAATCACCTCTCCGCGGCGATCGGGAAGACCGGCGCGCGGACGCGGGCCGAAGCGGTGCGTGTCGCCGAGGAGCGTGGGTGGCTCTGAGCCGCCTCTGAAAGAATGGCCCGGATGGGTACCGCTGAACGCACCAAACCGTCGGTGGCGAGCTGGGCACGCCGGATCGTCCTCGGCACGCTCCTCGTGCTGGTCGCACTCGTCGGCGGCACCGCGTTCCGGGTCTGGCAGGTGGCCCGCGTGAACGACCGGACACCCGCCGACGTCATCGTGGTGCTGGGCGCCGCGCAGTACAACGGCAGGCCGTCGGAGATCTACGCCGCCCGGCTGGCGAAGGCCAAGCAGCTCTACGACGCGGGCGTCGCGAAGACGATCGTCACCGCGGGCGGCAAGAAGGCCGAGGACAACTACACCGAGGCCCGGGCCGGCCAGCTGTGGCTGACCCGGCGCGGCGTGCCGGCGTCGGCGACGCTCGCCGTCGGCGAAGGCAGCGACACGCTGCGCAGCCTGCGCGCGGTCGCCCAGCAGGTCGAGGCCCGCGGCTGGCGGACGGCGGTGCTGGTCAGTGACCCGTGGCACTCCTTCCGCGCCCGGACCATGGCCGACGACCTGGGCCTGGACGCCTGGACCGCGCCGACGCACAGCGGGCCGATCGTCCAGGAGCGCGTCACCCAGGTCCGGTACATCGTCCGCGAGACCGGGGCGCTGCTGTACTACCGGCTGACGAAGACGCCCGCGGACGATCTGTTCGCCACCTTCCTGGGCTGAGCGTTTTGTCGGTGGTCGCCTTTACGCTGGTCACGTGAACTACACCGAGCACGACACCGCCCGCCTGCTACCGGAGGCGGCCAAGGGCGCGGCGCTGCCCGGGGCCCGGGCGGACGGGCGCAGCGCGTTCTCCCGCGACCGGGCCCGGGTGCTGCACTCGGCAGCGCTGCGGCGGCTGGCCGGCAAGACCCAGGTAGTCGGGCCGGGGGAGGGCGCCGAGGTCACCGGCGTCCCGCGCACGCGGCTGACGCACTCGCTGGAGGTCGCCCAGATCGGCCGGGGCATCGCCGAGGAGCTGGGCGCGGACCCGGACCTGGCGGACACCGCGGGGCTGGCGCACGACATCGGCCACCCGCCGTTCGGCCACAACGGCGAGCGCGCGCTCGACGAGGTGGCCGGCGCGTGCGGCGGGTTCGAGGGCAACGCGCAGACGTTGCGCATCCTCACCCGGCTGGAGCCGAAGCTGCTGTCCGCCGAAGGTGACCCGGTGGGGCTCAACCTGACCCGCGCGTGCCTGGACGCGACCACGAAGTACCCGTGGCCACGGCGGCCGGGTCAGGTGAAGTACGGCGTTTACAGCGACGACGTTCCGGTGTTCCAGTGGTTCCGGGAGGGGGCACCGGCCGAGCGGCGGTGCCTGGAAGCGCAGATCATGGACTGGGCGGACGACGTCGCCTATTCGGTGCACGACGTCGAGGACGGCGTGCTGGCCGGCCGGATCAAACTGCGCGTGCTCGCCCACCCGGACGAGCGCGCGGCCGTCGCCGAGGCGGCCGCCAAGCACTTCTCGGCGCAATCGGTGTCCACTTTGGAGGATGCGGCGGCGGAACTGCTGGCGCTGCCGGTGGTGGCGGCGCTGGCGTCGGCCGAGCCGGACGGGTCACCGGGCGCCCAGGTCGCGTTGAAACGGCTGACGAGCGAGCTGGTCGGCCGCTTCACGACGGCGGCCGTCACCGGCACGCGCGAGAAGTTCGGCGAAGGACCGCTGAGCCGCTACGGGGCCGACCTGTGCGTCCCGGAGCGGGTCGCCGCGGAGGTGGCCCTGCTGAAGGCGCTGGCCCTGCGGTACGTGATGAGCGACCGCCGCCGGCTGGCGATGCAGGAGGGCCAGCGCGAGCTGCTGATCGAACTGGTCCACGCGCTGGCCCGCCGGGCCCCGGAATCCCTCGACCCGCTGTTCGTCCCGGCCTGGAACGCGGCCGCGGACGACGCCGGCCTGCTCCGCGTGGTGGTCGACCAGGTCGCCTCCCTCACCGACGCCCAAGCCCACGTCTGGTACTCCTGGCACGTCACCCGCCTCCACCGCTGACCCGCGCCGTGATCGAAGCGCCGACACGCGTGATGCCCGGCCGAGCAGGCGAAATGCCCAGGGGCGCACGGGCGGTGCCGCGAAACTTTCGGGTGAATTTGTCATCCTCGGGTGGAGTTGCGCGTGGGCGGCCGGTGGGGGTCGACGGTCCGGTAGTCTCGCCCGCATGGCCACGGACAGCCACCTCCGGTTCGCCCTCGCCGTCCACGCGGCCCTCGGTGCCGGGGGCGGGAACACGTGCTTTTCGCCGTACTCGGTGGCCAGTGCGCTGACCCTCGCGGCGCGGGCCGCCCGGGGGGAGACGCGGGACGAGCTCGTGAACCTGCTCGGTGACCCCGACGCGCAGACCGTCGTGCTGCGGGAGGCCGCCCAGCTCGCCGAGGACGACGCCGAACTGGCCGTGGCCAACACGCTGTGGGCCGACGACCGGCTCCCGCTCGAAGACTCCTTCAAGGCCGAGCTCGCCGAATGGCCCGGGGCCGCCGTCGCGAGCGCGCCCTTCGAAAAGGAACCCGAAACCGCTCGCGCCCTCATCAACGACGACGTCGAGCGCACCACGCGCGGGCTGATCCCGCAGCTGCTGCCGCCCGGCTCGATCAGCGACGACGTCGCCGCCGTGCTCGTCAACGCCCTCTACCTCAAAGCCGCGTGGAAACTGCCCTTCCGCGAAGCCAACACCAGCGACGCGCCGTTCCACGCCCCGGCCGGCACCCGGGACGTGCCGACCATGTGGCTCAGCGAGAGCCTCGGCTACGCGCACTCCGGCGGCTGGCAGGCGGTGCAGCTGGCCGCGGCCGGTGGCCTGCAGGCCGTCGTGCTGCTGCCCGACGGCGAGCTCGCCGAGGCGGAAGCCCAGCTCGACCAGGAAAAGCTGACGAACCTGCTCGGCAAGATCCGCGCCAAGCAGGTCGAACTCTCGCTCCCCAAGATCTCGCTCGACGTGTCCAGCACGCTTTCCGGCGTGCTGCACGGCCTCGGCGTGCGGACGATGTTCACCGACCGCGCCGACCTGACCGGGCTCTCACCGGATCCGCGGCTGACCGTGTCCGAGGTGCTGCACCAGGCCGTGCTGCGCGTCGACGAACAAGGCTTCGAGGGGGCCGCGGCCACCGCGCTGGTCATGCGCCTCATGTCGATGATGATCGACGACCCGGTCGCCGTGGCGGTGGACCGGCCGTTCCTGCTGCTGGTCCGGCACGCCGGGACCGGGGCGCTCTACTTCCTCGCCAGGGTGGTCGAACCGTGAGCCTGAAGTCCGAAGCCGTTCCCGAGCTGGTGCCGCCCGCTCCCGAACCGCCGGAAGGCCCGAAGCGCTGGGCGTGGCCGGACTCCGCGATCGCCGGCGGGTTCCTGCTGTTCACGATCCTGCTCTACAACGGGCTGTGGTTCGACCTCAAGCGCGGTTACCTCTGGAACGGCGGCGCCGACCAGAGCCAGTGGGAGTGGTACTCGACGGTCGTCGCGAAGGCCGTCCTGCACTTCCAGAACCCGTTCACCACGGACCTGCAGAACTACCCGCACGGCGTCAACATGGCGGCCAACGCGGCGATGTTCGGCCTGAACATCCCGCTGGCGCCCCTGACACTGACCTTCGGCGCGACCCTCACCTGGGCGATCGTGCTCACCGCGGGCCTCGCCGGCACCGCGCTCGGCTGGTACTGGGTGTTCTCCCGGCACCTGGTGCCGAACCGGACGGCGGCCGCGATCGGCGGCGCGTTCTGCGGCTTCGCGCCGCCGATGATCTCGCACGGCAACGCGCACCCGAACTTCGTCGTGCTGTTCGTGCTGCCCTTCATCGCGCTCAAGACGATCCAGGTCGCGCGCGGTGTACGCCCGGTGCGCAACGGCATCGTGCTCGGGTTGCTCGTCGCGTGGCAGATCCTGCTGGGCGAAGAGCCGCTGGCCATCTTCGCGCTCGCCTTCATCGTGTTCGCGGTCGCGTGGCTGATCCCGCACCGCGCGGAGATCCGCGGCATGCTGGCCCCGCTGGGCAAGGGCATCGGGATCGGCGCGGTCGTCGCACTGGTGATCACCGGTTTCCCGTTGTACTGGCAGTTCTTCGGCCCGCAGAGCTTCCATTCGCTGCTGCACGGCTCGGCGGGCAACGACACGGCGGCCTTCACGCGGTTCGCGACGCAGTCGGTCGCCGGCGCGCCCGAGGCGGCCGCGGACGTCTCGATGAACCGCACCGAGGAGAACGCGTTCTTCGGCTGGCCGCTGATCGTGCTCATGGTGATGCTGACGATCTGGCTGTGGCGCGACGTCGTTTCGCGGGCGCTCGCGATCACGATGTACGTGATGGCCCTGCTCTCGCTCGGCATCGAGATCACCGTGGCGCACGAGGACACCGGCATCGCCGGCCCGTGGAAGTGGCTGGGCCAGCTGCCGCTGCTCGACTCGCTGCTCGAGTCCCGGCTCGCGATGGGCTGCATCCCGGTGGTGGGCGCACTCCTGGCGATCGCGACGCACCGCGTCTGGACCGCGGCCGCCGAGCAACCGGAACCCCTCGAGGGCAAGCAGCGGTTCCCCTTGAAGATGGTCTGGATCGGGGCGGTGGTGGCCGTGCTGCTGCCGATCGCGCCGACGGAGCTGGTGACGCACCAGCGGCCGCTCTCGCCGCCGTTCTTCGCCGACGGGATCTGGCGCCAGTACATCGCTCCGGGCGGTTCGCTGGTGCCGGTGCCGCTGCCGAGCACCGGGGAGGCCGAGCCGCTGCACTGGCAGGTCGACGCGGGTCTCGGCTACCCGATGCCGGAGGGCTACTTCGTCGGCCCGACGTCCCCGACCGACCGCCGCGGCCGCTACGGCGCCGTCCCGCTGCCGACGTCGGACCTGTTCGCCCAGGTGGAGCGCACCGGCCAGGCGGCCGAGGTCACCGAGGCCGACCGCACCCAGGCGCTCGCGGACCTGCGCGCCTGGAACGCCGACGTGCTCGTGGTCGGGCCGCGCCAGAACCAGGAAGCGCTGAAGTCCACTGTGGAGCTGCTGCTGCGCAAGCCGGCGGAGTTCGTCGGCGGCGTGTGGATCTGGGACGTCCGCCCGCTGACGGCGTCTTCGTGACCACTGTGGACGATCAGGGCCGCCCGGAACCGCCCTACGACGGCGACGAAGCCACCACGCTCCTCGGCTTCCTCGACTTCCACCGCGCGACGCTGGCCTGGAAGTGCGCCGGCCTGGACGCGGCCGGTCTGCGCGCGACACACCCGCCGTCCACGATGACCCTCGGCGGCCTGCTCAAGCACCTGGCCTACGTCGAGGACCACTGGTTCTCCCACGTGCTGCACGGCCGTGACCGGATGGCGCCGTTCGACGCGGTCGACTGGGCGGCCACGCCGGACTGGGACTGGGATTCGGCCGCGGACGACACCCCGGAGCAGCTGCGCGACCTCTGGGCGGCCGCGGTCGAGCGCTCCCGGGCGGCGGTGAAGGAGGCGCTGGCCGACGGTGACCTGGGGCGGCGCGCCCGGCGTGCCCTGCGGGACGGCGGCACGCCGACCCTGCGCTGGATCCTGGTCCACCTGGTCGAGGAGTACAGCCGCCACAACGGCCACGCCGACCTGGTCCGCGAGGTGGTCGACGGCAGCACCGGGGAGTAGTCAGCCCCCGGGCCGGGCGATCTGTGCCGAACGGGTCGCGGACCGTCGCCCGCCGGTCGCCGTAGGGCATGGCCGCCGGGAACAGGTCCCGGTCGCCCTCGGCCGACGAGGTCGCGCACCACCATCCGCGGGACCACCGTCGGGAAACCCGGGTTCATACCGGCCCACCCAAGCCGGTTCCGGCCGGGCGCACAAGTCGGAGCCGGATCAGCCGAGGACTTCGTCCGCGAGCCGGTCGAGGTAGCCGGCGAAGCGCTCGCGGTCCTCCCGCGGCCAGTGGCCCACCAGCGCGTCGAAGGCCTGGCGCTGGTGAGCCTGCGAAGCCTCGAGGAACTCCTTCGCGGACTTCGTCAGCGTCAGCACCGCCCGGCGCGCGTCGCGGGTCGACGTCGAGCGCTCGACGAAGCCCGCTCGGGCCGCTTCGCTCACCATCCGGCTGGCCACCGAGCGGTCGATGCCCAGCTGGCGCGCCACGTCCGCGACCGTCACCTCGTCGCCGGCCGCGCCGTCGATCGCCTGGATGACGAACAGGTTCGGCACGGTCCACGACGGCGGGGTGCCGGCGGCGAACCGGTCGACGACGTCCGGGCCCCACTGGCGCGCCCAGTGGCGGACCAGGCGGAACAGGGCCGGGCCGCCCTCGCTTGATGTGTGCATAAGGCACGTTATAACGTGTGCTTTATGCACGCATCTCGGAACCTCGCCTACGCCGGCCTCCTGCTCGGAATGGCCATGGCCCAGCTGGACGGGCTGGTCCTCACCGCCGCGCTGCCGTCGATCGGTGCCGACCTGCACGCTCGCACCGGGCTGGTCGCGGTCACCGCCGCCGGGCTGCTGACCCTGACCGTCGCGACGCCGCTGCACGGCCGGCTCGGCGACCTCTACGGCCGCCGGCCCTCCTTCGCGCTGTCGGTGCTCCTGTTCGCCGCCGCCTCCGCCTGGTGCGCCGCCGCACCCGATCTCGCCTCGCTGATCGCTGCCCGCGCGCTGCAGGGACTGGGCGGCAGCGGGCTGATCGTCACGGCGATGAGCGCGCTCGGCGAGCTGTTCGGCCGCGACGAGCTGCTGCGCCGCCAAGGCCGGCAGACGGCCGTCTTCGCGGCGGCCACCCTCGGCGGCCCGCCGCTGGGCGGGCTGCTCGCCGCCGGTCCCGGCTGGCGGTGGATCTTCCTGGTCAACCTGCCGTTGTGCGTGCCCGCCCTCCTGCTCGGCCTGCGCGGGCTGCCGGCGAAAGCGCGTCCGGACAGGGAGAAGTTCGACGTCCCGGGCAGTGCGCTGCTGGCCGTCGCGGGGACCGCCGTCGTCGCGCTCGGCACGGTCGACGCGCTCGCCAGGAGTCCACTGTGGACGCCGATCCTGCTCGGAACCATCGTGGTGGCGGGCTTTCTGTTCGTCCGGCGGCAGCGCCGCACGAAGAGTCCGCTCATCTCGCCGAAGGTGTTCGCGGACGCCGTCCTCAGGCGCGCGGTGGTGGTCAACGGCCTGGCGGGCGCGGCGCTCTACGGCACCTTCACCTACGTCGCCCTGGTCGCCGCGCTCGGTGCCAGGGCGGCGGCCACCGGGCTGCTGCTCGTCGCCATGACCGCGGGGCAGCTCGTCCTCTCGACGTCCTTCGCCGCGCTGGCTCGGCGGTACCCGGACCTGACGGCGTGGGGCCGGTCCGGCTGTCTGCTCGGCACCGCCGGACTGGCCGCGATCGCAGTCGCCGCCGCCTTCGACGGCACTCCTTGGTTGCTCGCCCCGGGGTTGTTCGCGATCGGTGCGGCCTTCGCCGTCTGCACGTCCGCCTACACCGTCCTCGGCCAGACGCGGGCCGACCGGGCGCTGCTCGGCGTGACGCTCGGGTCGCTGACCTTCGCCCGGCAGGCCGGCGGCCTCGCCGGGGCCGCGGTGTTCGGCTGGCTCGCGCTGGCCACGACCGGCGGCCTCGCCGCACCCGGCCTCACCGTCGTGTTCGCCGCGGCGGCGGGGGCGATGCTGGTGGCGTGGTTCACAGCGCCCGGTGTCACGTCTGCGGACGCCGTCTCGTCCAGGCCGTAGACACCGACGAAGGAGAACGACATGCCGCGCATCCCCGCCAAGAAGACGTCCGAGGCCGGGCTCTTCCTCAAGCTCGTCTACCGGATCGCCGGCCGCCGCTTCGGCGCGGTGCCGGAGCCGATGGCCGTCACCGCGCACCACCGCGGGCTGCTGCGGGCGTCCGTGGTCCACGAGCTGCTGACCGAGCGCGTGTCGAAGAAGGTCCCGGCGAACGTGCGGGAGCTCGCCGTCTACCGGGTCGCGACGCGGATCGGCTGCTCGTGGTGCATCGACTTCGGCACCATGCTGCAGAAGCACGACGGCCTCGACATCGAGCGCCTCACGAAGATCGACGACTACGCGACTTCCCCCGCCTTCAGCCACCAGGAGCGGCTGGCGCTCGCCTACGCCGACGCGATGTCCGGCGACCAGGTCACGGTCACCGACGAACAGGTCGCCGAGCTCGAGCGAGAGTTCGGCCGCGAGGGCGCCCTGGAGCTGACCTACCAGATCGCGCTGGAGAACTCCCGTGCCCGGATGAACAGCGCACTCGGCATCGTCGACCAGGGGTTCACCTCCGGCGACGCGTGCCGCGTCCCGCTCCCGTAGGAGGCGCCGAACCCGACCCCGGGGGGACGCGCCGCCGGGGTCCGCCGCGGGACCGTTCCGCCCATGCACCTCGTCGCCAGTGAACGGATCAAGCTCTTCAGCATCACCACGCCCTGGGTGTGCGGCATCTTCACCCTCGTCGCGCTGGCCTTCCCCGCCGTGATCGCCGCGCTCAGCGCGGGGGAGGCCCACCTGCCGCCCACGGTCGCGAGCACCCAGGCCGGCTACCAGCTCGCCCTGGTCGGCGTGCTGGTGCTGGCCGCGCTCGCGGTGACCAGCGAGTACCACTCCGGCACGATCCACGGCACCTTCCAGGCCGTGCCCGGCCGGACGCCGGTGCTGCTGGCCAAGGCCGCGCTCGTCGCCGGGTACGCCTTCCTGCTCGGCGAAGCCGCCGCGTTCGCGGCCTGGCTGCTGGCGCGGGTCCTCGCCCCGGACGCCGACCTGGCCCTGGACAGCGGCGCCGACTGGCGGATCGTCGCCGGGACCGGCCCGGCGTTCGCGCTGGCCGCCGTCTGCGGGGTCGGCGTCGGCCTGCTCGTGCGCTACACCGCCGGCGCGGTCGCGGTGGTCGTCGCCTACCCGCTGATGGCGGAGAACGTCGTCCAGCTGATCCCGCGCGCCGGCCAGGAGATCCACCGCTGGCTGCCGCTGAACGCCGTCACGAAGTTCCTCAGCGGCCGCGGCGAGGCGAACGCGGGCCGGGACGGCGGCAACGCCACCGTCCTGTCCGACTCGCCGCTGAGCCCGGGCTGGGCGCTGGCCTACTTCGCCGCCTTCGCCGCTGTCCTGCTGGCCGCCGGGATCGTGCAGGTCAAGCGCCGGGACGCGTGATCCGGGTCAGCTTGTCCGGGTTGACCATGTCGTAGATCGCCACGATCCGGCCGTCGCGGATGCTGACCGACTGGACGTGCTCGTCGAGGTCGAAGAAGCCGTCCTGGCCCGGCTGCGGAGCCAGGTGCAGGCCCAGGTCGCCGTTGACGAGCACCGGTGTGCCGCCGGTGAGGATCCCGGGCGCGTACTTCCTGGTGAGCCCGATGAAGAACCGGGCGATCTTGTCCGCGCCGACGATGAGGTTGCGGGCGGTGCGGCCCTTGCCGTTCGAGTCGCCGACGAGCACGACGTCCGGGGCCAGCAGCTCGGTCATCGCCCGGATGTCCCCGGCCTGCAGCGCGGTGACGAACATTTCGAGGAGTTTCGCCTGGTCTTCGAGCGGGACGCGCGGTGCCGGGTCGGCGTCGGCGAGGGCCTTGCGGCCGCGGGAGGCGTACTGGCGGGCGGCGTCGACCGAGACGCCGAGGGCGTCGGCGATCTCCGCGAACGGCACCGAGAAGGCGTCGTGCAGGACGAACGCGACGCGCTGCTCCGGCGTCAGCTTGTCCAGGACGACCAGCGCGGCCATCCGCAGGCCGTCGTCGCGGACCGCGACGTCCAGGGGGTCCTCGCTCACCGGTCGCCCGAACGGCGTGACGACCGGCTCGGGCAGCCAGTTGCCGACGTAGCGCTCCCGCTGCGCGGCGGCCGACTTGAGCCGGTCGAGGCAGATCCGGCCGACGACCGTGGTCAGCCAGCCCCGCAGGTCGCGGATCGCCGCGCGGCCGGCGTCGTCCAGGCCGGCCAGCCGGAACCAGGACTCCTGGACGGCGTCCTCGGCGTCGGCGCGGGTGCCGGTCAGCCGGTAGGCGACGCCGATCAGGTGACTGCGGTGCTCGGCGAACCGCGCGGCGAGTGCGTCCTGGGCGGTGGGCGTGGAGGCCATGCCCCGAGTGTGCCGCAACCGGCAAAGCTAGAGTGGGTGACGTGGCAGGACGGATTCGGGAGAGCGACATCGCGGAGGTGCGCGAGCGGAACCGGATCGACGAGGTCGTCGGGGAGTACGTGGCGCTGCGTCGCGCCGGTGGGGGCAGCTTGAAGGGCCTCTGCCCGTTCCACAACGAGAAGACCCCGTCGTTCAACGTCCGCCCGACGCACGGCACCTTCCACTGCTTCGGCTGTGGCGAAGGCGGCGACGTCATCAAGTTCATCCAGAAGATCGACCTGATCTCGTTCGTGGAAGCCGTCGAGCGGCTGGCCGACCGGGTCGGCATCCGGCTCACCTACGAGGGCGGCGGCGCGACGATCCAGCGCGACCGCGGCAGCCGCACCCGGCTGGTCGAGGCCCACCGCCTGGCCCAGGAGTTCTACGCCGAGCAGCTGGTCACCGACGAGGCGCGCCCGGCGCGGGACTTCCTGTCCGAGCGCGGGTTCGACGCCGCGATGGCGAAGACGTTCGGCTGCGGGTACGCCCCCGGCGGCTGGGACAAGCTGACGAAGTTCCTGCTCACCCGCGGTTTCGAGGTCAAGGAACTGCTCACCGCGGGGCTGTCCAAGGAGGGCCAGCGCGGCCCGATGGACCGGTTCCACCGGCGGCTGGTCTGGCCGATCCGCGACGTCGGCAACGACGTCGTCGGCTTCGGCGCGCGGCGGCTGTTCGAAGACGACCGGATCTCGGCGAAGTACCTCAACACGGCCGAGTCGCCGATCTACAAGAAGTCCCAGGTCATGTTCGGCCTCGACCTGGCCAAGCGCGAGATCGCGAAGCGGCACCAGGTCGTCGTGGTCGAGGGCTACACCGACGTCATGGCGATGCACGCGTCGGGCGTGCCGACGGCGGTGGCGTCGTCGGGCACGGCGTTCGGCGAGGACCACATGAAGGTGCTCCGCCGGCTGATGATGGATGACGACGCCTTCCGAGGCGAAGTCATCTTCACCTTCGACGGTGACGAAGCGGGCCAGAAGGCGGCGCTGAAGGCGTTCGAGGGGGACCAGACGTTCGCCGGCCAGACGTACATCGCCGTCGCGCCGGACGGCATGGACCCGTGCGAGCTGCGGCTGGCCAAGGGCGAAAGCGCGGTGAAGGACCTGGTCGCGCGGCGGACCCCGCTGTTCGAGTTCGTCATCCGCAGCACGCTCAAGAACTACGACCTCGACTCGATCGACGGCCAGGTCGCGGCGCTGCAGAAGACCGTGCCGATGGTGGCCTCGATCAAGGACCGCGCGGCCCGCGACGGCTACGCGTCGAAGCTTGCCTGGTGGGTGGGCTGGCAGGACGTCGCCCAGGTCGTCAACCGCGTCCGCGGGGCCGCGGGCGCGACGGACAAGCGCGGCGGGGCCCCGCTGCGGCAGCCCGCGCGCGCCCAGCAGGCCGCGCCGGCGGCCCCGGCGCAGGACGTCGCCCGCCCGGCCCCGAAGGACCCGCGGTTCGCCGTGCAGCGCGAGGCGCTGAAGGCCGCCCTGCAACAGCCCGCGATCGCCGGGCCGGAGTACGACGCGCTGCCGCTGGAGGCGTTCACACACCCGGTGTACGTCGCGGTGCACGAGGCGGTGCTCAAGGCGGGCGGCGCGGGTTCGGGCCTGACCGGCCCGGCGCTGCTCGACGCGGCGGCCCCGCACTGTCCGGAAGGGACGGTCCGGCGGGTGCTGTCCGAGCTGGCGGTGGAACCGTTGCAGGCCAAGGACGAGGTCGACTCCCGGTACATCTCGTCGATCCTGGCGCGGCTGCAGGAGGGGCTCGTCGGGCGGCAGATCGCCGAGATCAAGGGCAAGCTGCAGCGGCTGTCGCCGGTCGAAGCGCCGGACGACTACCGCGCGCTGTTCGGCGACCTCGTCGCGCTGGAGCAGTACAAGAAGTCGCTGGGCGAGCAGGCGGCCGCCGGCGCGTGGAGCTGAGATGAGTTTCCTGCGCCGGTTGCTCGGCGACCGCACCCCCGACGGGTTCGCCGGAACTTTGGAGCCGGGCGAGGAAGTCGTCGACAGCGCCCCGGTCGAGGGCGGCGGCCACCTGGTCGTGACGGCCCTGGGCCTGTGGATCCCGGCCGGCGACGGAGCGCGGCGCGTCGGCTGGCACCTCGTCGGCAAGGCGACCTGGGCGGACGGCGTGTTCACGCTGACGGAGTCGGCCGAGGCCGGCACGGCGGGTACGGCGGTCGTGCTGGCCGACCTGCCGCCGGTGCGCTTCCGGCTGCCGGCGCCGGGCAAGGTGCCGCGCGAGGCCTACCAGCGTGTCGAGGGCTCGATCCGCTCCCGGCATCGGCAGGAGATCGGCGCCGGGGGAGCGTGGTTCGTGCAGCGCAAGGTGCCTGGCCGCGACGGCAGCGTGCTGCAGGTCCGGCCCGACCCGGGCACCGACGTCGAGCTGGTGACCGCCATCGCCGAGCAGGTCGCCGCGAAGCTGGTCAACCCGGCCGAATAGCAGTACGCTCGTACTCAGTACAGGCGTACTGTTTCTGGGAGGCGACCGTGTGGGATCCGGGCAAGTACCTCGACTACGCCGACCTGCGGGCCCGGCCGTTCCACGACCTCGTCTCGCGCATTGGGGCCGCGTCGCCGCGACGGGTCGTCGACCTGGGCTGCGGCCCGGGCAACCTGACGGTCTCCCTGCGTGACCGCTGGCCCGAGGCGGCGCTGGAGTGCAGCGATAGTTCACCCGAAATGGTGGAAGCGGCCCGCGCTCGCGGTCTGGACGCGCAGCTCCTCGACGTCCGCGACTGGAAGCCGGCGCCCGACACCGACGTCGTGGTGTCGAACGCCGTCCTGCAGTGGGTCCCCGACCACGCTGCGCTGCTGCGGCGGTGGGCGTCGTCGCTGCCGGCGGGGGCGTACCTGGCGGTGCAGGTGCCGGGCAACTTCAACGCGCCTTCGCACGTGCTGACGCGCTCGCTGGCGGCCTCCCCGGCCTGGGCGTCCCGCTTGGAGGAGGTGGTGCTGCGCGAGGACGACGCGGTGTCGACCCCGGCGGAGTACGCGAACCTCCTGGCCGACGCGGGCTGCACCGTCGACGCCTGGGAGACGACGTACGTGCAGCCCCTGACCGGGCCTTCACCGGTGCTGGAGTGGATCACCGGAACGGCGTTGCGTCCGATCCGCGCGGCCCTGCCGGACGCGGAGTGGGAGCGGTTCCGCGCCGAACTGGCCCCGCTGCTGGACTCGGCGTACCCGGCGCGAGCCGACGGGGTCACGTGGTTCGAGTTCCGCAGGGTGCTCTTCGTGGCCCGCGTCAGCGCTTGAGCTTCTCCCCGATCTTCGCGCGAGCCACCCCGGCGGCGCCTTGGACCATCGGGTGGTCGACGACCCGGCGGTAGGTGCGCACGAGCTGCTCGTACCGCCCCCGGCCTGCCTTGGCGCCCAGTACGTACCCCAGGCCTGCCCCCAGCAGGAACTTCTTCATCCGCGTCCACGCCTTCCGTCGTTAGGTCGTCCGACTGTCCATTGTCCAGGAAAACCGCGCGAGCGGGGGCGGTTGCGCTAAGTGGGGGGTGGTGCACGGGGCTTCCGGGGCATGGTCTAAAGTTCTTCTCGTCGGTCGGAGAGGCTGGCACTGGAAGTGAGCAACATTCCCCTGTAGCTCAACTGGCAGAGCATTCGGCTGTTAACCGGAGGGTTCTTGGTTCGAGTCCAAGCGGGGGAGCAAGGGCCCAGGTCACAGACCTGGGCCTTTTTGCTACTCGCGAGTAGGGGCGATTTAGTGTCTATCTTGACGATCGTCCAAGGATGGGGTTGGCCATCGACGCCGGTTCACCGGGGTCCGTGGGACGGTGCCGCCGACCTGCTTTGGCGTCGTGCATGGCGTCCCGTCGGAGATACCGTCGCGATGCCAGGGATCGTTTGGGTAGGTCGATGACCCTACAGCCGGGCTGGCCGCTGACCGGGGCTGACGGCGACGGACGTGCCTCAGATGTCCAAAGCGGGCATGCTGTCGTTCATGGGCCGAGGTCCCCGCCGCGAACGGGGCAGATTCAGGGAGTCTCCTCAAGGTGCCCGCACGCGTGAGTTCGTGCGGCGGGACGAAGCTGATCCCGTCAACGTGCGCAACCGCGACGGACAGCCGATGCGGACGCTGGAGAACTGTCGGAACTGGCAGGAGGAGTCGGAGCGGCTCGCGGTGTGGTTTTCGGATCTTCACCCGGTGACGCAGAAGCGGCTGACCGCCTTCATGATCCGGTGTCCGATGAGAGGCTGTCTGCTAGGCCGCGTCTTCCGGCAGGGGGACCCGAAGGCAAGAATTCAGTATGTCTGGCTGGCTCGGGCTCGTGCTGGCCAGAACTCGGCTGCCATCGTCAACTGGGCGTGGGATGGGGGTCGTGGCTCGAAGGAGTTCATGACCACGAGTTGCAGACACGGGACCGCGCGCGTCGACATCGGGCTTCTGCAGGGCATGATCGAGGCCTTGGACTTTCCGCCGTCGTCGCCGACGGAGGGTTGGCTGAACCACTACGAGATGGCCATCCAACGCGGGTATGCCCGCCGAACGATCATCGCGTCCGACACGGACTGGACTGCGCGGACCTGACTGGCGGAGCCAGGTTCGGTATAGTGATGACCACAACCCAAGATCGCCTGCTCGAGCTACAGACAAGGCCTGCCCGGGCCGATGGCGTCTGAGCGCCCCAGCTACCACAGGAGAGCGCCGGCCGTAGCCGCTTGGAGATGAGCACCAGGACCATCCCCTGGAGGGTCCTGCAAGCATGCTCGTGAACATCCTTACTGCCGCGTTGCCGGGTCTGGCCGTGCCGGCCTTCAGCTATCTGAAGTACCGCGCCTACCTGAAAACTGTTCGGCACGTCGTCGACAACCTGGGCGGCGATGGCCTCGACAAGCTCGACGTGGTTCTTCCGCCATCGGGCCCGATGAGGCATTCGCCACCACATCGGCGGCAGTCGAGTTCGCCCTGAAAGCGGTGGAGAACTCGGCAGCTCATCGAAGGCCGTGGCCGGCGGCGATGTGAGGCTTCTGGGCGAGAAGCGTCTCCAGCCTGCTGTCGGGCCAGAGTTCGATGAGGGGTGAAGCTCCCGTCTCGTTGTGTTTCTCTGCCCAGCTCACGGCATCGGCTGTGAAGCGGCCGGTAGTGGCGATGATGAGACCGCGAACCAGGGGCGGCTCCCATAGCTTGACGGTGGCGACGGTGTCCGACACATCAGTGGGGCGAACAGAACGCGAGCGCCAGTGTTTGGCTTGGACGATCACCCGCTCGTTACGCACGCCGCCGGTGCCGTCACGAAGGACGCGGTCCAGCGAAAGATCTCGTCCTCGATCGGGCGCTCGGGTCTGCATGAGCCATTGGACGTTCTCGTGCTCGGGGAAGCTTCGCAGCAGGTCGTACAGCAGGCGCTCGAAACCGCCGTCATCGAGGCGGTCCCACGGAAGAGCGATCGTGGCGGCCCCGGTCAGGCTTCCGGCTGCGGCCTGACCGAGATCAACGGCTGGAACGGGCAATGGATCGGAGTCGGCGAGCGCACTGGCTTCGATGTCGGAACGCACGCTCGGCCAATCCAACTCGGCGATGTCGTACCAATCGTGGCCTTCGCTGAAACGTAGGTGGCGGCGGAGGTCGCTCCAACGGCCCTTGCGCTCGGCTGTGTCTCCCAAGAGCCGCTCGATCTCGTCGACTGCGGCCTTGATCTTCTCTGTTTCTGGGCCTTCCAGCTTCGTTGAGGAGTCACGGGCTACACCGGCGAGAAGAACGGGCAGCAAGCCGTCGATGGTCGACGTCAGCTCATCGAGTCGCTGGCGGGCGGCGCGGCGACGGGCACGGTTGAGTCGGTACCGATACTCGGCTAGATCCTTCGAAGGTTGTTCTCCGACTTCGTAGGCTTCGAGCGGCGGCACACCGATCTCGAAGCAGTCGACGAAAATCGCACCGATTTCGTCGATATCGGGCAGTCCGGCAGTGATGGTCCAGCCATCGATCTCGGGCAGGCCCGCCAGGAGGTCTGACCACGCGCGTCGGAGGTCGTCGTACTCGGGGTGTGAGCCTCGTGCCGGTCCGGTCGGGATGAACGTCTCGGCCCGGCGCCAGACGTCCTCGAGCTTCGCGACGTTCGCCGCCGTTCGGTCCATAGCGTTGAGCAGGTCGTCGAGCTCCACGATGGAAGTGTTACAGATGAGCAGCGCGCACCTTCGCTACGACACGGAGCGCGGAGCGGCGTCGCCCACCTGTGATCTATAGCGGCACCCGGGCCGATTCAGGTTCGTCGAACTGGTCGCACATGACCATGACCCGGCCGGGAAGCGGCATCGCCTCGGCCGTGAGGATGCCGAACTCGTGCGCGGCGCCGATGCCGAGTGAGATTCGCTCAGGACGGTATTGGATCTGGGCGTACGACTCGTCCCGATCGGAAAAGTGTACGCGCGTGGCGTCGGCTTCTCCGATGTTCACCAGTCGATACAGCGCACCACTCACGTGCTCGACAGCGAAGGCAGGTCGGCGCGCTTGCTCGGCCTGCACACGGGTCACCTCGGCATCCTTTCGATCCTGGCGACGATCGAGCGCCTTCCCCAGGCGTCCGAAACCGAAGCCGACACCGCCTCCGAGGAGCGCGGTGACTATCGGCAGGGTTATCTGCAACCAAACAGGCATGCAGCCATTATTCACCGCGAAGTCCTGGATCGGTCACCACGAGGAGCACCGCGTGGCTTTGTCGGGGCATTCGCGTCGCCTTCGCTAGCTTTCTAGTCTCGCTCGATTTCGACCCACTGCTGCTGCGTCTGTGCCTGTCGAGACCGGCTTGGCACCATTCCCGCCACTCCGTTAAGGGAACTCTGCCCACCGCCAGCAGATCGTTTGCGCGCTCTCGTGGTTGCGATCGACCATCTCCCACAGCGGTGGCTAGGTGGGAAGGAGACCACCTCCGGGCGTGCTCGTGACCCTCTCACTGCCAGTGAGGTGCGCAAGGGCTTCTGACCTGCGACTTTGGCGGATCCGCAGGTCGGCTGGGGCAGTCTGGGGCAGCTGAGTGCACTTCGGTGCGGTTGTGCGCCGTTCGAGGAGGGAGTTTGCCCCAGCTGTGCCCCAGTAAAATTGGTGAGAGAAGCGGCGAACAGTGGTGACGTTCCGTCCTGCCCGCTTCTCCGTTATCACCCGTCTATGGTATCCGGCTAGCGACTGAAACGCCGATAAGCGAAGCGCCAGCAGCCGTCGAAGGAGGGCGGCGGTGGAGGTGCGGGTTCGAGCTCGTCGGGGGCACCACGCAAACCATCATCGCCCGAACAGCCTGACCTGACCGGCACTCTGGTCATCGAGGCCATCTACGACCTCTCGTCGAAGCATGGGAGGCGGTGATGGGCTCCTCGGCCGGCGTGAGCAGATTCGTCACCACGATGATGAGCGTCGTCATCGGGCTGACCTTCTTGTTCGGCTTCGGCAACGTCCTGGCCTTGGCGCTGCGGATCGGTGTACCGGTGTACGTCGCTCCGCTGGTGGCTCCGGCGCTAGACCTGACCGTTCTCGGGCTGCTCGTGGGTACCAGGCACCTGGCGATGCACGGCGCTGCGGAAGCGGTGCTGCGGCCGGCCCGGCGCCTTCTGCTGGCGGCGAGCACCGCGACGCTGGCTCTGAACGTCGCCGACCCGATCTGTGCAGGTCAGTGGGGTAAGGCTGGTTTTGATGAGCAATGCTTGAAACCTGTGGATGGCTGGGAAGGGGGCGTACCTTCCCGGTGACCGGTTGAGGTTTCCAAGCATGGCCGACGCGCCAACGTCGGCCGGGAAGGTACGACCCGATGCTGAGCGTAGTCCCTGATCCTGCTGCGGGTGATGACGGTGCGGCGGGCGGCTCGTCCGCGTCGTCGGTGATCGATGAGCTGGTGCGTGAGGGTGCCCGGCGGATGCTGGCCGAGGCGTTGCAGGCCGAGGTGGACGCCTATATCGCCCGGTTCGCCGCCGAGCGTGACGAGCACGGGCACCGCCTGGTGGTCCGCAACGGCCACCACGAACCCCGCGAGGTACTCACCTCCGCGGGCGCGGTGGAGGTGACCGCGCCGCGAGTCAACGACAAGCGCGTCGACCCGGACACGGGTGAGCGGCATCGGTTCTCCTCGGCGATCCTGCCGCCGTGGGCGCGCAAGACCCCGAAGATCACAGAAGTACTGCCGTTGCTGTACCTGCACGGGCTGTCCAGCGGGGACTTCGTGCCCGCGCTGGGGCAGTTCCTCGGCTCGGCGAAGGGCCTGTCGGGGCCGGTGATCACGAAGCTGACCGAGCAGTGGAAAGCCGAGCAGCGCTCCTTCGCCGAGCGTGATTTGTCTACTGTGGACTTTGTGTATCTGTGGGCGGACGGGATCCACGTCAACATCCACCTGGAAGAGGCGAAACTGTGCCTGCTGGTGATGATCGGGGTGCGCGCCGACGGCCGCAAGGAGCTCGTGGCACTGGCTGATGGCTACCGTGAGTCGGCCGAGTCCTGGGCGGATCTGCTGCGCGATGCCCGCCGCCGCGGGATGCGCGCCCCGGTGCTGGCCGCGGGCGACGGGGCGCTCGGGTTCTGGGGCGCGCTGCGGGAGGTGTTCCCCGAGACCCGGGAGCAGCGCTGCTGGTTCCACAAGATCGCCAACGTGCTCGCCGCGCTGCCCAAGTCCGCGCACCCCGGGGCGAAGAAGGCCCTCGCGCAGATCTGGAACGCCGAGGACCGCCGGCACGCCCTGGACGCGGTGAGGGCGTTCGACGCCGCCTACGGCGCGAAATTCCCCAAGGCCGCCGCCAAGATCACCGACGACGTTGAGGTGCTGCTCGCGTTCTACGACTACCCGGCCGAGCACTGGATCCACCTGCGCACCACGAACCCGATCGAGTCGACCTTCGCCACCGTGCGGCACCGCACGAAGGTCACCAAGGGCCCCGGCTCACGCGCGGCCGGGCTGGCCATGGCGTTCAAGCTCATCGAAGCGGCACAGGCCCGCTGGCGCGCGGTCAACGCACCCCACCTGGTCGCCCTCGTCCGCGCCGGAGCACGCTTCGAGGCAGGCAAACTCGTCGAACGACCCACCGAACACACCCCACCCGCAGCCGCCTAAAAGACCTTCATCCACAGGTCTTGACAATTGCTCGGTTTTGATGCAGTTGGACCGCTGCTCTTGATCGGCTGGGCCGAGGTGGGTCCCGCATTGCTCCGAAGCCTGCAGATGGTCGACACCGCGCAAGATCAGCGAGAAGATCACGACAGCTCAGCGTCCGACCCGGCGGCGGAGCCGGAGTGCGCAGTCCCGGTTGACCAGGAGCCGACGCTCGAGACGACAGCTGCAGGTACCGAAGCGAAGCTGGAACGTGCGAGGAGCCTCAACCGCGAGCACTGGGATCGCTACCAGCGTCCCATTTCAGCTGAAAGCCTGCGACGCGAGCTCGGGGGAGGAGCCTCGACTTCGAGGAAGGTGTGTGCGGCCGTGCGATCCGAAATGCAGGCGGCAATGGCTGCTGTTCCTCCAGGCTGCCCCGAGGTGCCATAAAGCCGAATTCACCCGGCCCGCCCCCGCTGCCCTGGCGGCATGATGCCGCGGGCCCGAGCGGTGTAGACCCACTTGTGGACGGTCCGCGGTGAAACGGCCGTCAGCTCGGCGATCGTCGGCGCGGGCGGCAGGCCCCGTCTCAGGCAAAGCGCGTAGGCGCTGCGGATCCGGACCAGAAAGTCGTCGGTGATTCGGCTGCCCTGTGGCGGGTCGAGCACAGGGAAGTCGTCGGCCTCGGCAGCGGGAGGCTCTGGTGCTTGAGGCATGGAGGCCTGGCGGACACCTGACTCCGCGAATTGCGCGAACCAGCTTTCCGCGACCCAATTGCTCAACGATTTTTCGGGACCCTCGTGCGCTCTGCCCCGGACCGGGCCTCCACAACTGCTGCAGTGTCGGCCGCTGTACGTGCCTGATCCCCAGGTCGTTGCGTAATGCGCCGCCAGCCGGTGGAGGTCTGGCCCGGCCACGTTGGAGCGGCTCTCCACGGATTCCGGCCCTTCAAGCATGGCTGCCTCCAGAGCATCGATGGGCAGCTGCCGGATCGCTGCCAGCGGCAGAGGCTCGCCTTCGCCATCGACGTAGAGCTCAGTGATACGCCACCTGCGGTCGGTGCCTTGCGCGAAGCGCGCGTACACCTGGCCGGGCAGTCCGATGCCGTCCACCCGCACCCAACCGCCGTTGCCATAGCCGATTCGCACGGGCGCAAGTCTACGCCCTATGGTAGTAACTTGACGACAGATACTCTGCTAGCTGGCCCTTACCGTGGAGTTCACGCAGAAGGAACTCGAGTCGTTGGAGGGGCGGGTGGCTCTTCTCTTGCTACTGCTGCCGGCATGTATGGGCATTGCGATGATCATCGCGGTCAGCGGGGCTGTGTTCTCACGCTCGCCGAGCCGGCGCCGTGACGGGCTGACCGCGCTCGCGCTGCTTACGCGGTCGAAGAGCGTCGTCCTGCGCGTTGGGCCGCACGATAGAGTGTGAATTCGCTTCATGTCGCTTCAACGCGGACGCAACGATCGGAATTGGCTAGACGTGGTCTGCGGGTGGTCGACCGTCTGGCTGCGGCATGGGGTATTTGCCAGGACGCCGGCAGTGGCAAGACGGTGTGGGCACATGTTCCGTGTGGCGGAGACAGCCGCGGGCCTTGCAGATGAGGCACTCCCTGAACTGACCGTGGATCGGGAACAGCATCCGCGAACGGGTTCAGCGGCGGGTGAGTCGAAGAGATGATCGATAAGCCGCGTTCAGCGGCCTCCGGGGTTCGGCACATCTGACTCGGAGCAGTGGTGCTTGTCCGATGCGGGTTGACCTGCTGAGGAATCTGATCGGCTCCTATGCAACCTGGTGCTGTGCGCGGCGACACCGCAGGTCGCGGCTGCCGCAGCGAGCACACCTGGGATCCGTGGACGCGGCGGCCGCGGCTCGACGCAGCGGAATTTCCGGCCCGAGGAGTCTCAATGACTGTGTCAAGTAGCGGCTGCGGCCGTGACTGGTGGTGAGGGATGGAACTCGCGGCCGTCGCGCAGCAGGGCCCAGATGACGTCGACCAGGCGGCGGGCCAGGGCGATGAGGGCTTGGGTGTGCCGCTTCCCCTCGCGGCGTTTGCGCTGGTAGAAGGTTTGGGATGGGCTGTCGGGGCGTTTGATCGCCGACAGGGCGGCCAGGTAGAACACCCGCCGCAGACCGCGGTGGTAGCGCTGCGGGCGGTGCAGGTTGCCGCGCACCCGTCCCGAGTCACGGGGCACCGGCGCGAGACCGGCGTAGGCGGCCAGGTGCGCGGAGCTGCGGAAGGCTGCCTGCAGGTCGCCGCCGGTGCCGGCCAGCAACTGGGCCCCGAGGATGGGACCGAACCCGTCGAGGCTGGTGATGTGCCCGGCGTCCGGGTGCTCACTGAACCGGCCGGCGATCTGTTTGCCGAGGTCTTTGCTCTCCCGGTCCAAGTCGAGCAGCTGCCGGGCCAGCCGCGCAATCAACGGCGCGGTCACCGCTTCACCCGGCAGAGCAACGGTTTGCTCATCGGCGGCCGCGAGGGCTTTGTCCACGATGGACGGAATGCTCTTGGCCCAGGCACCGTGTTCGGCCAGATAGGCCGACAGGCCGGCTGCTTCGTCAGCGCGGATGCCGTCTGGGGTTTGGAACCCGGTGAGCAGGATCAGCGCGGAACGTGTGGAGTAGTCGAACGCCCGCTCCAGCGCGGGAAAAATACTCGCGAGCAGCTCACGGATCCGATTGACCCCGCGCACCCAGTCGGCCATCAGATCCTCCCGGCGCGCGGTGAGCACCTGCAGGTCGGCCACGACCTCCTCGGTGCTGGTGATCGGGGTCAGATCAGTGCGCATCCGGGCGGTTTCGGCGATGGTGCGGGCGTCACGCGCGTCGGTTTTGCCTTCACCGGCGAACGCGCCGGCCATCCGGTTGACCAGCCGGCCCGGCACCGACACGACTGGCTGGCCCGTGGCCAGCAGCAACGTGATCAACAGCCCTGCGGCGCCGGAGGTCATGTCCACCGCCCACACCACCCCATCGGTGGCTTTCGCGGTGGTCCGGGTGATCAGCTGCTTGATCGCGGCCTGTCCATTGGCCACCTTCCGCGAGAACACGACCTTCCCGGCTGCATCCACCGCGCAGGCGTGATGGAAACCTTTCCCGACATCGATCCCGACCCACACCTTGCCCACGGCCATCCGGCCCGATCCTCCTGTCTTCGCAGCTGCACCCCGTGGACGACCCGCCGGCATCTCCATAAACAGCGACCAAGCGCAGATCTCAATCAGCGGCCAGGGCGTCCAGAACGACAGGGCGGCCACTCCTCAGAAGCCACCACACAAGGCAAGGACCGATCAGCCACACCCCATCGCCCTGGGCATCCAGGACAACCCGTCCTGAACACCAACAATCTTATGGAGGACCCATGGACACCCTGCGCATCGACAACAAGGTCGACGACTACGAGCAGTGGAAGGCCGCATTCGACAAGTTCGGCCACGTCCGCCAGGAGGGCGGAGTGCCGGCCTACCGCGTCGCGCGAAACGTGGACGACCCGAGCCAGGTCTCCGTCGACCTCGACTTCACGACCCGGGACGAAGCGGGAGCGTTCCTCGAGGTGCTGGCGAAGATCTGGCGGACACCGCAGTCGCGGGCCGTGCTCGTGGGCCACGGCACCCCGCAGATCCACGACGTCCTCGAACAGCGGTCCCTCCGATGATCGGCAACGTCGCGGCCTCGGGTCTGCGGGCAGCGGGGCTACGCCGTTTCACCGCGATCGCGGTCGCGGGTACTGCCGTGGCGGTGCTGTTCAGCCCACGGGACTGTTCGGCGGGTTCTGGGCACCCACACCGGATGGTCCGGCGCCGTCGGGAGCGGTCCTGGGCGGTCTCATCGCCGAGCGCATGATCGAGAAGGTGGCCTTCGGTGCCGGTCTGGCAATTCTGCTCACCGGCCGCCGCTGGTTCGATGCCGGCACCGCCGCTCGCAGCCGTACCGCGTGGCTGGCCACCGTATGGCTGCTTGCGTCGTGGATGCCGCACGGTGCCCTCCACGTGCACAACGGGATGCAGCCGGCCGACCTGCTGGTCATCGAGTGGATCTTCCACGTGGGCACGATCGCTGCCGTCGTCGTACTGCTCTGGGCACTACTGACCCGGGGCCGAAACGCCTGACTGTCAGGGGCGTCCTCCCATGAACGCGGCGCGGAGCCCGGCGAAGCCGACGTCGCGCCGCCCCATGTTGCCGATCTTGGTTGCAGCGCGGGCTCACAACAGCTGCACTCGCCGGCGCGGCCGTTGGGCTACGGGGACCGGCCCGTTGCCCGGACCGGTTCACCAAGCTGTTCCGCAGGCTCAATACCGCCTCTGGATTGCCGCCGGTTCGGCGCACGATCTGCGTCACGGCGCGGTCAGCCTGGTGCTTGGGGCTGGCGATGACCTCAAGTTCGTCCAGGCTCTGCTTGGGCACGCAGCATCGTGCTGACCGCGGACACCTACACCAGCTTTCTGGACGAGCACGCGCACCGTGGCGCGCGGGCCACGGCCGAGCTGATCCTGGCCACCGAGAAGCGCCTGGCGCGGCGGCTCCGCCGGCCGTCCCGACGACGGCACCGTGACATGACCCGCACACGCGGTACACGGAAAGTCGCGGCTCCAGGCTTCGTGCGGTCACGCCCGAGTGCACGGGCTCTGCTCCGGGTGGGAAGGCCGGCCAGGTCGGCGGCCACCTGGTAGAGGCCGTCGGCCTCGTCGAGGTCGCCGCACAGCCGGGCCCGGGCTGCTTCGGCCAGACCCTGCACGACCACCTCGTTCATCGGCGGTCGCTCGACCTCCGGGACACCAGTCGCGGAGATCAGGGAGGCGACGTGGGCGTCGACGTGTCGCAGACGGTCGTCCAGCCCGCGCTCGCTCAGCCCGCGCTATCCGGCTGTCACACGCTTGGGCGTTTATGGCCCATGCAGACAGGTGCCCTTCGCCCACGCGTCGAGATCACGCGCCTCGCACCGGCCGGACCGGAGCAGCTCATCGAGGAGGGCGCGAAGGCCAAGAGCAGCCGCGATCGGATCCGCCGCCCAGAGGTCGGTAGCGAGCGCCGGGGCGGCGGGAAGGTCCGCATCGTCGAGGGCGAGACTGATTGTTGAGATGGCGACGGGGTGAGCTGTGGGTGGGTCGTCGAGCGTGCCGGACGGTCCGGCCTCGTCTGCCGTAGCTTGGCTGACCCCGATCACGTCGTGCGATTCTCCCTGCCAGGCTCGGTGAGGACACCGGACGGATGGACGGATGCGGACCCACGAGCGAGGGAATCCCCGTTGTGCCCCTGTTGGCGCGGGGCCGTCGTGGCGGCTGTCGTCGGGCGTTCACAGGCCGCGTTCTCGTGGGTGAGCCGTTCGCGGGGTGTTCGGCCTGGTTCCGTTCCTGGTCGGTGCGGCCGCTGCCACCCGCTTGCCGCCAGGAGAGACCTTGTCGTGTTGATGTCACAGCGCTTGAGGTTCAACGTGGCTGCGGGCAGGTCGCCGAGACTGGGGCCGGCGGCCAGGTCCGCCGGATTGCGGAGCGGACTTACCAGGTGACGGCGTCGATTCCGATGAGGAGGGGCTGGTCGGTTTCGGTCCAGATCTGGATCCCGATCGTGGTCACCTGGTCGACGGCCGGGACGGTCCAGGTGAAGGGCGTCCAGCCTGCGTGGTCGGGCAAGGGGGTCTCCGTCTGCTGGTCGCCGCCCGGTTGGTTCTCCACTGACCAGTGGTTCCGGCCGTGTGAATCGTGCACGAGGAAGCTGATGCCACCGCGTTCCGGGCCCGGGACCCAGATGTGTGCGCTCACCCGGGTTCTTGGCTTGATCGAATCGACGTCGTGTGAGATACCGACGGCCGAATATCCCTTCGCGGCCGAGGCGCCGGTCACGGTGACCAGGAGGGAGTGCGTGCCTTCGTCGGCGAGGCTCGTGGTGGTCTCCACGTGCGCGACTTGAGCGCCGTAGAGGATCCACCAGCGGACGGCTTCGCTTTCGAAGCCATGCGTGCCGGGGCGGCGGTCGGCGCCCCGGCGGATCGCCAGATGAGCAGCCCGGCGGCGAGGGCGACCAGCGCGAACACCGCGCCCGCCATGACCGTCCGACGACGGTGGTGGGTGGTCCGAGCCGACTCTCCGGCGACCTCAACCGTGTCGGGAGAGTTAAGGAGAGCGGCTGATTCGTGCCGCGCGCGTTCGGCGAGCGCTGTCGCACGGAGTTCGACCAGGGAGCCGTCGTCGATGTCGAGCACCTTTTCCAGCGCTGTCACGAGGTCTTCCAGCGGGATTCGGCGGCCGTGCTCGTAGTCGAGGAGGGCGCCGTGCCCGGCGAGGCCGACCCGCCGGGCCCTGGCTGCCTGAAACCCCGTGTCCGCCTCACCGGGGCAACTCCAGACCACTGATGCCAGGCCACTAACGTATGGTCCGCGTTTGGTTCGCGTATGGTCCATCGGCTACCGACACGCGCTGACCGGCTGACAACGTCCGAGTTGAAAGGTTGAAAGGGCTCCGTTGCGGTGCAGGAGAAACGCATGCCGGTGACCTTGAACTGGTTCCTTCGACCGGCAGGCGTACAGATCTGGAATCTTGTACCGACAAGGCCATCGCCGGGGATATCTGTGGATATGCTGTGCACTCGCGCTGGGGAGTTGGCGGGGTATGTGCTGGTGCAGGAGGCGGACGCCGCCGCGCCCCGTGCCCTCGTTCTACTCGGCATCGACGTTCGCAGATGACGGCGAGCCGCGTCATGGTCCCGACCATGTTGTGTCTTTTTTGTGCCGGCGTGTGGAAGGTGAGGTGAGGTCGCTGCACGAGCCGCCGCTGGCGAGATCCCGGGAGATGACGCCCATGAACGCCAAGACCACGTCAGACGTGTCGCAGGGTGGTGGCTTGTGTCAAATGTCCACTCGTCCACTGGCATGTTGTCCCGGTTGGCCACGGCGTTCGACATGCGCTATCCTGGTCGGCTTTGTTGTGGGGTTAGGGAGGAATGAGTTGATGGATGGTCCTGTTCCTGGACCTGCGGCCCAACGTCCGCGTTCGCCTGCAGCCAGGCCGTTGCCCGTTGTGGTCTTGGCCGATGTGAGCAGCAGTATGGGTGAGTGGGGCAAGATCGACGTGCTCAACTCGTGCATCGCGGCGATGTTCCGGGCATTCGCTGAGGAGCGTGCTGGCCAGATTCTGGTGAGCGTCGTGACGTTCGGTGGTTCCACCGCAGAGGTTCATTTGCGCCCGACGCCGGCTGCGGAGGCACGATGGACTGATATGACGGCGTCTGGGGTAACGCCGATGGATCAGGCGTTTGATGTGGTCCGGGCACTGCTCGAGGACGAAGATTCCATTCCGCGTCGGGCTTCACGTCCGTGTCTGATTTTGTGTTCGGACGGGTTTCCGACGGGACCGGACGGGCGGCGCAGTGATGCGTGGGAGGGGGCGTTGGATCGGCTTCTCACCTCCCGGCGTGGTGGGCGAGCGTTGCGGCTGGCTGTGTCGATCGGACCGGACGTGACGGACGAGGCTCGCGCTGTGCTGGCGGCGTTCGTGGCGGATCCGGCATATCCGGTGGTGAACGCGGAGGACGCGGGGCGGATCACTCAGTTTTTCGAGTTCGCGACGCGGACGGTCACCACACGGATGGCTGGTGGTATCGAGGTGCCACCGTTCGATCCTGAGCAGTTGGCGGACCTACTGTGACCGCGGCGGGAGGAGCGCCGGAGTTGGTGGTCCGCGATGACCACGGTCGTGCGTTGGCTCTGGAGCCAGCGGATATCGGTCAGGGTGGGCAGGGTCGGGTGTACCGGGTGCGGGACAGCCGGCTGGCGGTCAAGGTGGTCAACAGCATGCGGTGGCGGCCCGAGGTGGCCGAGGAACTGAAGTCCCGGTTACGGGCGGTCAGCCGGCTGCCGCTGGACGGCCTGCCGCTGTCTCGGCCGGTGGCGCATCTGGTCGAGCCGCACGTCGGGTATGTCATGGAGTTGCTCGAATCGGTGGTGCCGCTGGCGCAGGTGGGTCGCGCACCGGCGGATGTCGATATTTCCGGCTGGTATCTCCAGGGCGGCGGGTTGGCTCGCCGGCTTCGCGTGTTGACCAGGTTGGCGTGGGTGTTGGCCAGCCTGCACGGGCGGGGCATCGTGTACGGCGACCCGTCGCCGACCAATATCGTGATCTCGGGCCGGACCGACCGAGATCATCTGTGGCTCATTGACACCGACAACCTGGCCGTGACGGCCGACGCCGCCCGGGACATCGGCGGCACTCCCGGTTACGGCGCGCCGGAGTTGGCGTCCTCGTCGACCAGGCTGAGCACGTTGTCGGATGCCTTCGCGTTCGCGGTCCTGGCGTTCGAGGTGCTCGTCAGCCTGCACCCGTTCACGGGTGATCAGGTCCATGATGACGACGAGACCGTGCTGGGCCGGGAAGCGATGGCGTTCCAGTTGCCGTGGGTGGATCACACCACGGATGACAGCAACCGGCTCAGTTATGGGATCTCCCGCGAGTGGGTACTCACCCGCAGCTTGCGAGAGCTGTTCCAGGAGACGTTCGAGGACGGGTTGCGTACGCCGCGCGCTCGGCCGGGGATGTCGGCCTGGTACGCCGCATTGGCGCGGGCAGCGGACGCGACACGGAGTTGCTCGAGCTGTCAGCACACTTTCTACGTCGACCGGCCAATGTGCCCTTGGTGCGGGACCGCAGCGTCGCCGGTCGTGGTGGGACGGGTGTTCGTTCAGCTGCGGCGGCGTGACTTCAGTTCGGAGAACGGCGAGACCGAACTCGCCTTAGCCGATACCCGCGACCTCGTGGTGGTGGAGCAGGATCGATGGGCGTCGATCAGCACTCGCACTGGCCGCCTGGTGCCGCAAGGGGATCCGTTCGAGCCGGTCGCGGCGGCGCGCTGGGACGGCAAGGAGCGCTTGATGGTGCACAACCCGGGCACGGTCCCGTTTCATCTGGTCTCCCAGGACGGGCGGAACCGCAAGCGGGTCGTTCCGCGTGAGCAGTTGCCGGTCACCGTCCGGCCGGGGTCGGCCACCTGGCTGCTGCACCTGACCGATCGTCTCAATGCGCCACATCGCCTGGTCGTGTTCGACGTGCACGGCTGGCAGCACTGACTCGGAGGCGTGAGCGATGGACATAGCAGAGCTCGCGCACGGGCGTGAGTACGAAGTCGAGTTGACTCCCGTCGGCCGGCCGGACATGCGCGGTATCTCGCAGCACGCCGAGGTCGTGTTGCGGCAATCCAGACCCGACGAACCGTGGCTGACCTGCCAGGCATGGGACGGACCGGTACGCGGGCGGCGCATGCTCGACCGGGCACTGCTGGATGATCTGCTGGGCCGGGAGCGGGCCCTACTCTGTTGGGTCGCTGACGTGCCGCGCAGCGGCCTGTATGTGTCGATCCACATCCACGTCTTCGACGAAGCACAGCACTGGGTCAGCCAGGACCGGGTGGACATCGCGGTGGACGACAAGATTCAGGACGATGTCACCCGCCGCGCGGTGGGTACGCCCGACTGGTCGCTCAGAGATCCGCTCCAATGGCTGCGGACAGAGTTCCTGATGCCACCCCTCACGTCGGCCAGCAACACACGGCTGGTCGTCTCCGGATCGGCAGACAACAGTTTGTCGCTCCACGGTCGGCGGTACACGTTGGATGTGCGGCGCCGCGAGGACGGGACGCTCTTCGCCGAACGGCTCACCCGCCGCAGGCCCAACGCCCCGCATGGGTCGACGGTTCTGCTCACCGCGCCGGTCGAGTTCGCCAACGCGCGCCGCGCCGCCCGGCTGGACGCAGAGATCACCGCGCAGTTGGTCCAAATACGCGAACGGAGCCGCTCGTATCTGGACCTGTGGCAGCACTACAACGAATTGGAACATGACTATGTGCTTGGCCGCGCCAAGGAATTGGGCACCGTCTGGTACACCGCGCGATCGGTCAATGCCGACGGAAGTTGGCGATTCCAGGTCGAGCTGACCGACGAGGCCCGGGAGTTCCTGCGGTTGGCCCGCATTCAGCGCGACGGCGATGGTCTGGAGTTGGTAGCGGCGGCTGACCCACCCACGTTCGGCCAAGACGACGTGCACAAAACGGTTCGGGCGCGCGGGCGCCGCCGTGCCGGGTTCGACCTGACCGGTGTCCCCCGAGGGATCGACACGGAGGCTATGACCGTTGACCTGGCCCCGCAGAAAGGCCGTGACGACGAGCGCCGTCCGCCGGTGCAGGGCTACCTGTACCGGGCCTACCGCGGGGACGAGGCGCAGATCGACCGGCGCCGCCGCGCCCGCGACCGGATCGCCAGCGGTCAATCGGAGATGGAAGATCTGGACCTGCTACTCCAAGGAATCGTCCCCCCGCCGCGCAGACACGGACCGAAGCACAAAGGACTGAGCGCGGCAGCTAGACACCTGTTCGACGACGAGCCCACCGACAGCCAGCGCGAAGCGTTGAAAATAGCCCTCAACACGCCAGACATCGCGTTGATCCAGGGGCCACCCGGCACCGGCAAAACGCAGCTGATCGCCGCGCTCCAGCAACGGCTGTCCGAGATCGGCGAATCGGTCGAGACAGTCGGCGACAGCTTGCTGACCAGCTTTCAGCACAACGCGGTGGACAACGTGGTGCGCAAGATCCGGATTCGCGGACTGCCCCCCAGCCGCATCGACTCACGGGAGAGGAACCGGCCGGCGGAAGTCGCCGAGCAGTGGCGGCACGACACGATCGCCGCACTGCGCTCGACCATGCCACCGGAAAGCCAGGCCTGGACACGGGTCCGGGAACTCGAGGACCTGGTGATCGGGTATATCACGTCGCCGCCCACCGTGACCGGAACCGTGACGTTGCTCTCCGAAGTGGACCAGCTAGCGATCGGGATGATCCCACTGGCGCTGCGGCAACGGGTGATCCAGGCCCGCGACGGACTCCGCACCACGATGGAAGTACGGCAGACCAGAGATCTGAGCATGGTCGGCCCGGTGCGTCGGCTGGTCAGCGGCTTGCGTTGCACGGCTGAGGGACATGCCGATGACGGACCGGCCCGAGCGGCGGCGTTGCTTCGCGGGCTACCCGACTGGCTGTCTCTCCCCGTGGCCGGAAAGGCGGATCTGGCTGCGGCATCGGATGGTTCAGCGGACGCGGACCTGCTGGGCCGGTTGCGCGCACTGCGCGATGACCTGCTTGACCAGCTGGTTGGCGAGTCTGGGCCGGTCGCGGTGCCCGCGGCTGATCCATCGGTGCGCGAGTTGCTCGAGGAGGTCGTGGCCGAAGCGATGACCACCGTGCGGGAGTCGGCCGACGGCGCCCATGTCGCCGTGTCTGAGTATCTCGACGAGTTGGAGAACGACCCCTACCTGGTGGAGCGTTCGCTGATCGAGTACAGCTCGGTACGGGCATCCACCTGCCAGCAGGTCGATTCTGCCCTCATGCGCGATGTCATGCGGGATGGCTTGGTCTTCGACACGGTGATCGTCGATGAGGCAGCCCGGGTGAACCCGCTGGACCTGATGATCCCATTGAGCCTCGCGCGGCGACGGATCGTGCTGGTGGGCGATCACGCACAACTGCCGCACATCCTGGAGAAGAAGCTCGAGGACCAGCTCAGCCAGCTCAACCGGACCTCAGGAGAACAGCACGACGAAGACTGGTTGACGCTGCTCCGCACGAGTCTGTTCCAGCGGCTCTACACGCTACTTGGGAAAGCACGGGCCAAGGACCCGAGCATCGAGGATCGAGTCGTCCGGCTGAACAAGCAGTTCCGAATGCATCCCGACCTGGGCAACCTCGTCAGCCGGCTGTTCTACGAGACCGATGGGCCGCGCATTGAGAACGGGGTGACCGCGGCCCAGCGCCGGCACGGACTGGCGAAGTACGGTGACCGTGCCGCGGCGTGGCTGGACGTCGGAGCCGACGACGGGGCCGACTCCAAGGTCGGCACCAGTCGCGCACGAACCGCCGAGGCAAGCCGGATTGCCCGGGAGATCAAGGAACTGGCCGGTCAGGCGCCGCACTTGACATTCGGTGTGATCACGTTCTACGCCGCGCAGGTCCACGAGATCTGGGAACAACTCGCGCTGCTGAACCTTGCGAACGAAACGCACGGCGAGTTCGTACCTGTGCCGGACCTGGCTCAGACCCCCGACGGTCGCGAGCGGCTCCGCGTTGGCACGGTCGACGCGTTCCAGGGCAGTGAGTTCGACGTCGTGCTGCTGTCTGTCGTACGCAGCACAGGCCCGGATCGGCCCCGACGGCTGCAAGCACGACTTCACTATGGGCACCTCACCTCACGCAATCGACTGTGCGTCGCCCTCAGCCGGGCCCGACGGCTACTTATCGGGGTCGGCGACGCCGGCATGTTCCGCCGACCAGCAGCGCCACCCGAGGTCACCCCGCTCACTGAGTTTCTGGAGATGTGTCATGACGGCAACATGGTCCAGCCCTGACCGCCTTGTGCTGGATCTGGTGGACGACGCGCCCCGCGGCCACCGTCGATGGTTGCTGTGGCCGGCGTGGCAGTTCCGGGTGCACGCGCCAGTGGTCGGTCAAACGCGGATGGACGTGTTCCAGCGAGCGATTCTCCGGCTGTGTCGCGCGGGTGTGCGACGGCCGGAGTTGTTGGGTGAGCGATTGTGCCTCGAACCGGACCTATGTGAGTACGTGCTGGAACAGCTCCAGCTCTACGGCTACCTCACCGAGACACGCGAACCGACCCGCAACGGGCTCGACGCGTTGGCCACCGGTGAACTGGACCCGCTCGACAGCGTCGTCGTCTACGTCTTCCAGGACCCTTTCACCCGACAGTTGTGGCCGTCGGCCACCGACCGGCTGTATCCCGGGGAGGTGGTTTGGCGACGCGGACAACCAGCGCTCGTGCGCGGCGACGCCGGTGATCAGATGGAGTTCAAGTGCATGGCCGTCCAGCCACCCGCGGACGCCCAGCCGCGCAAGCCCGAGGCGATCGACGTGCTCCAAGCGGTACGCCGGTTCAAGCTGCCTGACCGGGAGCCTGCCGATTTCGGCGTACCTGGAGACCGCACGATCCGGCGTGTCTCATTCATCGACGCCCAACCCGAGCCGGTGTGGCTGGCCACATATCTGTTCGTCGACTGGCGAGCCAAGGACAAGTCTATTCCCTGGCAGGCGCGCGACCCGCTCGGGTCGGGTCCGAGCACCATGCTCCGTCGCCTCATCTTGGCCCGCCGGGAGGAAGACGAGAGGCTACGTGCGGTGATCGACAACCTCGTCGGGCGACGGGAATCGGCCCGGATTGAGGCGGCCCAGCAGGCGAGAGCCGAGGTGAGCCGGGATGCTGCGGACTGGCTGGATCTCGAGCTCACCCTGCAGATCCGCGAACACGAAGAGGTCCACAAGCTGCTGGTCGACATGGAAACCAGCTACCGGCTCGGCAAGAACGGGTCAGGCGGCACCGAGTTCGAGACCGCGGCGCGCGACGCACTCCGAGCCTTCGAAGTCGTGTTTCGCGAGTTGCTGAGCCGGTACCCGGTAGCCGACGATGACCTGGAAAAGCTCAATCTCAGACCACCAAACCTGGTTGAGCGTCGCAAGAGGGAGGTGCGCAGGCTCGTCGTCGATCAAGCGAAGATCGTTGGCATTACTAGCACCAGCGACCTGGACCGACTCGTCAACGGGAACTTCTCCCAAGTCGTCAATGCCGCACGAAAACCCGCGAGGGCTGACTTCCAACCCAGCCTGCCGGTTCTCGTGCTGGCCACTCGCAACCGAACCGACCATCCGCTGGCCAGGGCGGCCAGGCATCGGCCTGACCTGATCGACACGCTCATCACGACAGCTCGCCTACGCAACCCGACCGCACACGAACGCATCAAGGACTTGGCTCAGGACGAGGTCGAGTGGGTCCGCGAGGCGATCCTGTCGCTGTTGCCATTCCTACTCAACCTGTCCACCCCGGTGAAAGAAGGAACAAGCGCTCCATGACCCCCAACAACCGCCGAACCAAGCAGAATCAAGGCCAGAAAACCACTCGCGCTAACCGGAAGACCCCTCCACCAGCGCAGAATCCACTGCAGGAGGCTGCGGAGTTAGGCGCGCAGGCCACCTCGGTAGCGGAGGTCGAAGGGGTCGAACTGCCGGACATCCCGGAGCCAGCGGACGCATCGGTGGACGAGTTGCGACACGCTATCACCGAGGCACGAAAGAGCAAGGCGATCTACGACCGAGCCGCCGACCTGGCCGGCCGGCGCCAAACCAACGCCGAACAGGAAGTCAAACGAGCCACCGAAGCGCGCGAGTCAGCGGACCAACGCTCCGCGGAAGCGCGGCAACTGCAGAGCGATTTGAATGAACAGCTGGCCACGCTCAAGGCGACCACCGAAGACCTGGACGCACGAGAGCAGGACATCGCCGCCCGCGAGCTGGCCGCCGAGGCGGGGTTCCGCAAACAGCAGGAGCAGGTCGTCGCCGAACAGCGCCGCGAACTGGAGCGGATCAACAGCGAGATCAGCATCGCCTGGGAAGCGTTCGCGGCCAAGCAGAATGAGGAACGAAAGCAGGCCCGCGAACGGCTGGATCGCGAACAGAAAGAACGCAGCGCCGAACTCGACACCCGCGAACGCGACTTGGCCAAGGAATCCAGCGACCTCGCCAAGCAACGCGGCCGGTTGCGTGCTGAGGCAGGCCAACTCCAGGTCGAGACAGAGAACCTCAACGCCGCACACGCCACTCTCGACGCACAGGTCCAGGCGATCGCCGGACGACAGGTGGAGGAGTTCCGGCGGCAACTGGCCACAACCCAGGATCTGCTCGAAGTCGCCAACCAGGAGGCTGACCGGATCCGCCAGGAACTGGTCGCCCGCGAGCGGGAGTCCGCTGCTCTCGACGGACTCGGCCCGCTGGAAGCGGCACAACGCCTACGCCTAGCGGAGGACGACAACCGGAGGCTACGTCAGGAACTGGCGGAACGGCCGAACGCTGAGGCTGTGCGGCGGCTGCAGGAAATCGCCGATGCTCACCGCGGCTGCGAGACACAGCTGGCGGAACTGCGGTACGCGAACGGTCGGCTGGAGGCCGAGATCGGCAACATCAAACTCGGTGTCGCAGACCTGGAACGACTGCGCGACGCCGAGAATTCGTACCGACTGATCATCACCGGCTATCAGGCCCAGGTACGCGACCTGGAGGACCGCTACGCCCAACTCACCGACCGCAAGAACCAGGCCAACCCCTTCCCAGGCCTCTCCAATCTGCACGACAGCCCCGCTATGCGCGTTCCACCCCGGCTGGCCGCGGACCCACCGGACCTGGCCGATCTGGTGCTCCATGTGCAGAGCCGGATGGCACACGCCGAACAGCCGCTACACTACCGCGCCCGCGACATACGCAGCTTCCTGGCCGGACTCGCCACCAGCCACCTCCACCTGCTGGAAGGCATCAGCGGCACCGGCAAGACCAGCCTCCCCCGAGCGTTCGCCACAGCCATCGGGGCCGGCCATGAGCTCGTGGAGGTTCAGGCCGGATGGCGGGACAGGCACGACCTCTTTGGCTACTACAACACGTTCGAGCGCACCTTCCATGAGACGAAGTTCCTCAAAGCTCTCTACAAGGCAGGCCGTCCGGCGCACGCGACTCGTCCGTTCTTCGTCGTGCTGGACGAGATGAACCTGTCCCACGTCGAGTACTACTTCGCCGATCTGCTGTCCAAACTGGAAAACCCGGACGGAAAACCGATCGAACTCCTGCCGGCGCCGGTCGGTCAACCGCTCGACGGGCTCGTCGGTGGCACCGGTATCGCCCTCCCGGACAACGTCTGGTTCATCGGTACCGCGAACAACGACGAGACAACGCTCACCTTTGCCGACAAGACCTACGACCGCGCGTACCTGCTGGAACTACCAGCCACCCGCACAACTCTGGACGCAGAGGCACTGCCGGCGCGCACGCCGTTGTCCATCGACGCGCTCACCGCCGCGTTCGACCGAGCCAAGAACATCCACAAGGACGACGGCGACCGGATCGTGGAGGACTTGCTCAACAGCGACCTACGACCGGAACTGCAGCGACTGTGCGGCATCGGATGGGGCCCACGGATCGAAGAGCAGACCCGCACCTACACAGCAGTCGTCCGCGGGGCCGGCGGCACGGTGGAGGAGGCCGCAGACCACGTACTGGCCACAAAACTGCTGCGAAAGGTGCGCGGTCGCTACCAGATCCGTCACAACCATCTATCCAGTATGGAAAAAGTGATCCGCCGGACCTGGCAGGAAGCCGAGCTGAACGGTGAGCCTGGGCAGAGCCTCGCCCTACTCGAAGACGAGAAACAAAAGCGCTGATGAACAGGCCACAATGGATAGACCGTCTATCGGCCGCAAGCGTGGAGCCAGTCTCCTTCCAGTACCTCATCGGACAGTTAATACTGACGAACGCTGACAGTCCGGTTTATCTCAACGACCGCCCGGCGGACCTCGGCGACTACCTCGTGCCGAGCACCGACAGCCGATGGAGCATCCGGCAACCGGAGATCGGCGTGGCCACCGGCACGTTCATCGCCGACTCACCGACGAACGAGGTCATCGCCTCTGGTGTACTGGAAGTCGCGCAGCGGCTGGCCGAACGGGGCGATGACGTCGTCACGTGGACCGGAGTCCCGCCATTGATCGAGGACATCGGCGACAAGCTGGACATCCAACCAGTGGAACAGCGGGCAAACGACGATATGCCTCACCTTCAGTCGGTCTGCTGGGACCCCGCCGACCGACTCGTCCTCGTTGACGAGTTGATGTCGGTGGCGAGAGCTCGCCGGATCGCACCACAAGCCGTACGCCACCTGTCCCAGCACAGCGAGCACTGGGAGTCGCGGACCCTGACCGGTGTCCGGCCCGCCCGGATCCTCGGCAGCCGACCGGAAGACGACATCGACCGGTACGAGAACCGTGTCACCGCCCGCCTCGTGCAGAATCTGCTGTCCAGCGTCCGAACCCGGCTGGACGCCGCGGCAAAGCTGGACGCCCACATCAAGAGAGTCACCGACCACGGCCAACAGTTCGGCCAGCGGCCGTCATGGCGCAATGCCTACCGTCTTGCCGAACTCCTGGACAGCATGTTCTCCGAGCCCGCACCGCTACACGACAAGGCCACCAAGCTGCTGCGGCTCCTCACTGACCTCGATCAGGAACTGACCGCACTGCTGGGTTCTCCGGTGGTGAGACAACTGACCGGCGGCGCCGTGCCGCCCGAGCTACGCCCCACCAACCTGTTCACCAACGACCACCGATACCGCCAAGTCCGCGAACTGTGGGACGAATGGATCGCCTCGCTCAACTCCACTGACCTCGACTGGGCCGCCTACCACCAGCATCTGTGCCGGGCATTCGAACGCTACGTGCTGCTCGTCACGCTGCTGGCCGGCGAGTTCGTCGGACTGCATGGCGTTGCCGGGCAACGCGCCATGCCCGACGCCTCACTTACTCTGACCGGCCACCCAGCCGGTGATCACACACTGTGCTGGAACTCGGACGCCACATTCACTCTCAGCAGAGACGCCGTACCACTACTTCGGATCGTGCCACTGGCACACGCGCTGACCGCCGACTCGGCCGACGAAGTACGCCGATGCGTCACGACGGTGGAGAGTGCCGCAAGCCGATCGACGGTACCGACATTGGTGCTCTACCCGGGAAGCCAAGAGGAACGAGACCAACTGCCCGCCGATCTCCGGGCACGCGCACACGTGACAATTGGGTCCCCGGGCCTGGTGCCGATCAGCCCTGCGGAACTGGACAGCATCGAACGGGTCGCCCGTGCGCTGCGCTGGCACATCGACGGTTCTTGGTTGCGCACCTACCCACCCAGTCACGCGACTCCGGCACAGCTCGGCCAAGCATTGGCCACAGGTTGGCTGGACCACCGCAACGGACAGCTGCGCGCGACTCAACCACCGGACACCACGGCCTGGGCAAGCACTATCGCCACAATCCGCAAACACGCAGAAGGTGCACCGCGGACGGTACGCCACGACGACCCCACCGCGCAGATCACACCAACCCTGAACGAACTACGCGACGACATCACCGCATTCGCCCACTGCCTGGTATGCCGCAAGCCCATCCCGTACCGCCAGTTTCAGGCGCGAGACCGCGACACGTTCTGGGCCGTCTGTCCCAACTGCAAAATCGAATGGGGACTACGCAGCTGCGGCACATGCGGCGGCCGCTACCCCGTGCTCGCCACTCGCTCCGAACAACTCCGACCCGGCGGGCACGGCGACGAACTTGATCACCGATTCGGCAACGAACTCCTAGCCGAACCGTGCCGGCAACCCCGACCGGAAGAGCCACCCTCGTTCATCTGCACCTCATGCGGCACCTGCGCGGCCGGTGACGGCTGCGAAAGACAACCACGACATGAGTCCTGGTCGCCCACGTCCTGAGCCTCGGGGGTGTCCCTATGTGGTTGTCAAGCCGCGGCTGGGGTCGGAGTGGGGTCGGGGTGGCGGTAGTGGGTGCCGTTGCGGAGCATGGCGTAGAGGACGTCGCAGCGGCGGCGGGCAAGGCAGATGAGGGCGGCGTTGTGTTTCTTGCCCTCGGCTCTGTTGGGTCGGCCCGAGGCGCGGTGCCAGCCTTTCGACTGGCCCGTTTCCTCGGACCGCCCGCCGAACCCGGCGTGCCCATTACTGAGCACCGGGCTCTCCACAAGCCCCAGCCGGCCAGCCGGTGGGTCCTCAGTTCGTGGCGGTCCACGGTGTCGGGGTCTTCGTGCCTCGGCAGCGGTAGCGGATGATCCGCATCTGCCCGGGGTCGAAGAGGTAGGACTGTCCGTCGGTGGGCCACCATTCGCCGCCGCAGAAGCTGGGGAGTAGAGGGAAGGTTTCGACACGCAGCGCGAGGAGTGGGAGCGCCGGTACGCCGAAGCCCGTCGACGCTACGAGGTCCACATGAAGCAAGTCGCCGAAGCTGTCGAGGCCAAAGATCTGGCTGGCGACCAACCATCGTGATCGATCACCGACGGCCTTGGGACCCCGAGAGCGCTCTGGACCGATAGATCCGTGATCATGACGGACACTTTCCGGACGCGATGCGTGGTCTTCGTCGGGCGGCGCCGGATGCGGGTCCGGCTCGCCGGCTACCTCGAAGGCCCTGGCGTCATCTGAAACTCGCTCTGACGGCGGGTGCTGATCGCCGCCGAAGCCGAAGACCTTCCAGACGGCGCGACCACCGCGGCCTGATCGTCCTTACTTGCTGACCGCTCGGCACGCCCCTGTGGAAGGAGCCGCATCAGCGCGGGGAGCGAGTGCGTCAACGGTATCCGAGGCAGGCTGCGTCCGTCGGCGCAGGTGATGAACCAGACCTCAGTTCACAAATCAGGCAAAAATAGTTTATCGGACAATTTGGCTCATTGACTCCCTGATTCGCGTCTCTGGATGCAGGAGAAGCGTCTGAAGTGGGCAACTGTGGTGACTTGACGGCGCCTGGGAGTGCTGCCTGCGTTTTCGGCAGGGAATGGCAAGCGAGGTCAAAGGTTCTCAATTTCCAACCGGATCGAAAAGTGTTGCATGGTCGAAAATGCCTGACGATCGAGGATTTGTTGAATAAATCTGGATTGCGTAACGCGGGTGTTGACGTGGACGACATTGGGGGTTGCTGTCGTCCGACGCTTGGCCAGGAGGTCCGCTGTGCAACCGTCTTTCGCTTCTCGCGCAGGCTTGTTCGCGGTCTTCATCCTCGTCGCCGGGCTGGTGCAGCCGGTGGCCTCTGCTGCTCCCGCGCCGCCAACCTCGACCGTTGCCTCTCCGGCTTCTCCGGCGGCGCCGACGGCCACAACCAGTGCCCCGCCGTCATCGAGCAGAATCCCCGCGCCGACGACCTCAGCGCCGCCGACCACGGTTCCTGCGGCAACACCGCCGCCACGTCCTCAGGACCAGCCACGCACCGGCACCCACCCACTCACAGCGAAAGCGACGTTGGGACTGCCCCCGGTTCGGTTGACTCCTGACCTGTGAGGATGCGCTCCTCGCTGGAAGGATGTCCACCATGCCCAAAGCGTTCCCGCCGGAGTT
>NZ_JBSGJD010000051.1:0-42759 GCF_053605405.1 Amycolatopsis sp. NPDC003861 | reverse complement strand
TGGCGTTGCGTCGTGTGCTGTTACGCTCGACCGGTGTGGCTTTTTGTTTGGATGTGCGCCTACCACCCCGCCTTACCACTCACGACCGGCTGCGGTAGAGGTCGCGCAGCAGGAGCACCTCGGCGCAGTGGTGGATCATCTCGCGGTGGATGTGCAGCACCAGCGTGGCCATCGGGTACTTCGCGTACGGGCCTTCCGCCGGTCCGCACGGCCGGGCCAGGGCCTCCTCGTCGAGCGATCGCACCCCGGCGACCCACTGTGCGTAGAGCTTCTCGAGCTCGGCGAGTGCCTCGGCGGCCGTCCCGGGGTAGGGGTAGGTGTCGTAGCCGATCGGTTCGCCGCCGAAGTGCGCCGCGATCCGCGCGCCGAGCACGCCGACCAGGATGTGGCCGAGCCGCCAGGCGATCGTCGTGACCGGCGGCGGTGTCGGCTCGGGGTAGGCCCAGTCGATGGTGAACGGGCCGGTCCCGGGCTCGTCGTCCGACTTGCGGGGCCGCACGGTCCAGCAGCCGGCGACCGGCTCCCAGAGGTACTCGTCGTCGGTGAGGCCCTCGAGCTTCGGGCGGGTGTGCACCGTCCAGTGGAAGTCGAGCTGGTCGGTCAGTTCCTTGGTCCAGTTCACAGCCATACCGGGCACCGTAGGCCCGATCGAGGACAGGGGCGGCCCTGAATCCCGGGTGACCGGGCCCACCTGGGACGATGGTGGGGAATCCCGCTTCTCGCCAGGAGGTCGCCAGGTGCCCAACCCCACCGGTCCGGTTCTCGTCGTGGACTTCGGGGCGCAGTACGCGCAGCTGATCGCCCGGCGCGTCCGCGAGGCACAGATCTACTCGGAGGTCGTGCCGCACAGCGCGTCCACCGAAGAGATCCTCGCGAAGAACCCCGCGGCCATCATCCTTTCCGGTGGTCCTTCGAGCGTGTACGCCGAAGGCGCGCCGGGCATGGACCCGAAGCTCACCGAAGCCGGCGTCCCGATGTTCGGCATCTGCTACGGCCACCAGCTGCTGGCCAGCGCGCTCGGCGGGGTCGTCGAGCCGACCGGCGTGCGCGAGTTCGGCCGCACCGAGGTCCGCGTCACCGGCGACGGCGGTGTCCTGCACGCCGGCCTGCCCGCGCACCAGCCCGCCTGGATGAGCCACAACGACAGCGTCACCAAGGCCCCGGAGGGCGCGGTCGTCACGGCGTCCTCCGACGGCGCCGCGGTCGCCGGCTTCGAAGACGTCGAGCGCCGCTTCGCCGGCGTCCAGTACCACCCGGAGGTCGCGCACTCGCCGCACGGCCAGGAGGTGCTGCGCCGGTTCCTGCACGACATCGCGGGCATCAAGCCGCAGTGGACGACGTCGTCGATCGTCGAGGAGCAGGTCCGGCGGATCAGCGACCAGATCGGTGACGGCCGGGCCATCTGCGGCCTGTCCGGCGGCGTCGACTCCGCGGTCGCGGCCGCGCTCGTCCAGCGCGCCATCGGGGACAGGCTGACCTGCGTGTTCGTCGACCACGGCCTGCTGCGGGCGGGGGAGCGCACCCAGGTCGAGCGCGACTTCGTCGCCGCCACCGGCGTCAACCTGGTGACCGTCGACGCGCGCGAGCGGTTCCTCGACGCGCTCGCCGGCGTCACCGACCCGGAGCAGAAGCGCAAGATCATCGGCCGCGAGTTCATCCGCGTCTTCGAGCAGGCCGAGCGCGACCTCAAGGCCCAGGGCGACTACAAGTTCCTGGTCCAGGGCACGCTGTACCCGGACGTCGTCGAGTCCGGCGGCGGCGAGGGCACCGCGAACATCAAGAGCCACCACAACGTCGGCGGCCTGCCGGACGACCTCGAGTTCGAGCTGGTCGAGCCGCTGCGGCTGCTGTTCAAGGACGAGGTCCGCCGGGTCGGCTCGGAGCTGGGCCTGCCCGAGACCATCGTGCAGCGCCAGCCGTTCCCCGGCCCCGGCCTGGGCATCCGCATCATCGGCGCGGTCGACCAGGAGCGCCTGGACACCCTGCGCGCGGCCGACCTGATCGCCCGCGAGGAGCTGACGGCGGCCGGGCTGGACCGCAGCATCTGGCAGTGCCCGGTGGTGCTGCTGGCCGACGTCCGCAGCGTCGGCGTCCAGGGCGACGGCCGGACCTACGGGCACCCGGTGGTGCTGCGGCCGGTGTCGTCGGAGGACGCGATGACCGCGGACTGGACGCGCCTGCCCTACGACGTCCTGGAGCGGATCTCCACGCGCATCACCAACGAGGTCGCGGAGGTCAACCGGGTGGTGCTGGACGTGACGTCCAAGCCGCCGGGCACCATCGAGTGGGAATGAGTCCACTGTAGACAAGGCTCGAGGCCCCGGCGTGGGATCCGGGGCCTCGAGGGTTTTCGGGGTGGGTCAGCGCCGCCGTTTGCTGCCGAACGACGCGCCGAGGAGCATCAGCCCCACGAACACCGCACCGCCGGCGATGACCCAGCGGAAGTCGAACGAGGGCAGCCAGCTCGCGCCGTCCGAGAGGACGTACGCCGACACCAGCAGCGTCGCGATCCCGAAGATCAGGGTGAAGACGTCCACGCCACCGCGCTTCGCGGGCTGGGTGTCGGCCGGGTTGTCGTAGGCGTAAGGGTTCTGGTCAGTCACGCCGCACCTCCACGTTGCCCACGCTGTTCGAAACCTTCAGGGTGATCTTCTGGCCGCCGACGCCGTCGGGGCCGTTGTCCGTGCCGGTCAGCGCGCCCTGGCTGATGCCGTCGGTCGAGCGGCCGAAGCAGGTCGCCTCGCCTGCACCGGTGTGGCAGTCGAAGGTGACGTCGGCGTTCGCCGGCACGATGACCGTGGTGTCGCCCGCGCCGTTCGACACGGTCGTCGAGTACGGCGCCCCTTCGGGCAGCTCGGTCAGGTCGAGCCGGATGTCGCCGGCCGCGTGCTGGTAGAGCGGCTGCAGCTCGGCCGGCGAGTGCGGGACCGGCGTGAGGTCGCCGACGCCGCCGCGGAGGTCGAAGTTCTTGAACGGCGAGGTCGTCAGGACCAGGCCGGCGATGGCCAGCGGGATGGCGAGCCCGATCAGGCCACGGCCGCCGCGGGCGAACGCGCCGGCGACCAGGCCGATCCCGACCACGCCGAGCACCAGGCCGACGATGTGCTGCGCGTCGAACCAGCCGGCACCGTTCAGGCCGGCCAGCACCCCGGCGCCGGCGGTCACCACGGCGAGCGCGAACGTCGCCGAGCCGACCTTCGACCGCGGTCGCCGGTCCGGCGCCGGGTAGGACGGCGACGGCGTGGGCTCCTGGACGGGCGGGGTCGCCTCGGGGAGGTCCCAGCCGGCCGGGTCGGCGGCGAGGGGGTCCCAGCCGCGCGCCGGCGTGGGCGCCTCGGCGGTGTCGGTCATGGTGAAGGCTCCGTTTCCGGTGAAGGCCGGGTACGACGTCCGCGCGGCGACCGGCGCGGGGCGGTTCAGGTGGCCGCGGCTGCGGTGCAGCAGGTAGAGAGCGGCGGCGATGAGCGCGCAGCTGATCAGCCCGCCGCCGTCGAACCACGACCCGGTGATCGAGCCCCCGGCGCTGACGACGGCGAGGACCATGAGCACGACGGCGAACGCGGGCGACACCGAAGACCGGCCGCGCCCGATCAGGCTCTCGAAGCCGGAGACCTCGTCGCTCTCGCCGGGCAGGAACAGCCACCCCAGCAGGTAGAAGGGAATCCCGAAGCCGCCGAAGATCGTCGTGACGACGAGGGCGATCCGCACGACGACGGGATCGATGCCGTACCGGTAGCCGATGGCGGCGGCCACCCCGGCCACCTTCCGCCCGGCGTGCGGCCGCCGGGGCCGGCTGACCCAAAAGTCCTTGACGGTTTCCTCGAAGCCGTTCAGGACCCCCGGCTTCTCACTCGCACCACTCATACCGAGAAGCATGCGGCACCCGGGTCGGCGGGACATCCGGGATGGTCCCTGAGGTTTCCCCTGGCTCACTGGATCAGGGGTTTCCCGGATGGAACCGCCTCCCCGTGCGTGTGACCATGGACGGCGTGCAGGAGTCCCTCGACCACGTTCCCGCCGAGCAGGCGATCACCACCACCGGCCCGGTCGCGCCCAAGATGTTCCGGCGCCGGTCCGGGCGGGCCATCGCCGGGGTCGCCGGTGGGCTCGCCGATCACCTCGGGGTGCCGGTCCTCTGGGTGCGGACGGCGTTCGCCCTGCTCGCCGCGCTCAACGGCGCCGGGCTGCTCGCCTACGGGCTCCTCTGGGTGTTCGTCCAGCAGCAGTCCGAGGAAGCCGCGGACGCGCCGAAGCCGAAGGAACGCCAGCAGGCGTTCGGCCTGATCGCGCTGGGGGTCGGCCTCGCCGTCGCCAGCGGGACGCTCACCGGGTTCATCAGCGGCTGGGTCGCGGTGCCACTGGCCGTCGCCATGATCGGTCTCGCGGTCGTCTGGCGGGAGGCCGACGAGTCGCAGCGCCGCCGCTGGCGGGTCGGGGCGAAGGACGGCTTCGCGGGCGCCTTCCTCGGTGGGGGCGGCTGGTCGGCCGCCATCCGGATCGTCGCCGGGGTCGCTTTGGTGATCACCGGCATCACCGTCGTCGTGCTGCGCAGCGGCACCCTGGACCAGGTCCAGTTCGCGCTGATCGCGGTCCTCGCCACGCTGATCGGCGTCGCCGTGCTGACCGTGCCGTTCTGGCTGCGGCTGGTCCGCGACCTCTCCGACGAGCGCAAGGCCCGCATCCGCACCGACGAGCGTGCCGAGATCGCCGCCCACCTGCACGACTCCGTGCTGCAGACGCTCGCGCTGATCCAGAAGCAGAGCGAGCAGCCCCGCGAGGTCGCCCGGCTGGCCCGCAGCCAGGAGCGCGAGCTGCGCGGCTGGCTCTACGGCCCGAACGGCTACGGCAAGCCGGCCGAGAAGGTCGAGGAAGCGACCGGCCAGCTGTCCGAAGCGCTCGCGACGGCGTGCGGCGAGGTCGAGGACACCTTCGCGATCTCGGTCGGCCAGGTCGTCGTCGGCGACGCCGAACTGGACGAATCCCTGGTCGCGCTGGTCCAGGCCGCGCGCGAGGCGATCGTCAACGCGGCCAAGCACGCCGGCGTGGACGAGGTGAGCGTGTACGCCGAGGTCGAGCCGACGTCGGTGACGGTGTTCGTCCGCGACCGCGGCAAGGGCTTCGACCCCGACCTCGTCCCGGACGACCGCCACGGCCTCGCCGACTCGATCCGCGGCCGGATGACCCGCCACGGCGGCACGTGCAAGGTCCGGACGGCGCCGGGCGAGGGCACCGAGGTGCAGCTCGCCATGCCGGTGAAAGCGGGCAAGGGAGCGGCGTGAGGCGGCTATGCTCGACGACGTGACTGACACCCAGCGCGAACCGGTGAAGGTGTTCCTCGTCGACGACCACGCGCTGTTCCGCGCGGGGGTGCGCACCGAGCTCGACTCGATCACCGACGAGGTGCGCGTGGTCGGCGAGGCCGGTTCGGTGGCGGAGGCGGTGGCGGGCATCGCCCGCACGAAGCCCCAGGTGGTGCTCCTCGACGTCCACATGCCCGACGGCGGTGGCGCCGAGGTCCTGCGCCGGGTCCGCCCGGAGCTGCCGGACGTGGTGTTCCTGGCCCTGTCGGTGTCCGATGCGGCGGAGGACGTCATCGCGGTCATCCGGGCGGGCGCGCGCGGCTACGTGACGAAGACGATCTCGTCGAAGGAACTGGTCCGAGCGGTGGTCCGCGTCTCGGACGGCGACGCGGTGTTCTCGCCGCGCCTGGCCGGGTTCGTGCTGGACGCGTTCGCGGACCGCCCGGGTTCGGCGCCGATCAACGACCCAGAGCTGGACCTGCTGACGCCCCGCGAGCGCGACGTCCTGCGTCTGCTGGCGCGGGGTTACGCGTACAAGGAGATCGCGTCGGAGCTGTTCATCTCGGTGAAGACGGTGGAGACGCACGTTTCGAGCGTCCTGCGGAAGACCCAGCTTTCGAACCGCTACGAGCTTTCCCGCTGGGCCTCCGACCGCCGTCTCGTCTGAGGGGTCAGTCCGCGAGGGGAGCGAGCGGCCGCGACGCACGCCCGGTGGTGTCGTCACCAAGCTCATCCGCCTGGTCACCGGGCCCGGCCGCGACCACTCGCTCCGGCTTCTGCAGCCGCGTCAGCGCCACGCCGCCGAGCACGACCACCATCCCCGCGATCACCCGCAGGTGCAGCTGCTCGCCCAGGAACACCGCCCCGAGCAGCACCGAAACCACCGGCAGCAGATACCCGACCACCGAGGCCGCCACCGCGCCCTCGCTCGCCAGCAGCTGGTAGTTCAGCGCGAACGCGATCCCCGTCGAGCCGATGCCCAGCACCAGCACCGCCAGCAGCGGCCCGGTCGACACGTGCACCGGCGCGAACCCGCCCGCCGGCAGCGCGAGAACCAGCATCCCGCTGGCCAGGAGCATCTGCCCGGCCGAGATCGCATACGGCGAAGACGTCGAGGACGACAGGTACTTGCCCTCGTAGACGAACGCGAAGCCGTAGCTCGCCGCCGCCGCGAGGCACGCCAGGGCGCCCCAGCTCAACAGCCCCGACGCCTGCCACGGCGCGAAGATCAGCAGGATCCCGCCGAGACCCACGACCAGCCCCGCCAGCCGGGTCCCCGTCATCCGCGACGACGTCCCCATCAGCGGTGCCGCGAGCAGCACCCACAGCGGCGTCGTCGAGTTCAGGACGCCGGTGATGCCCGAATCGACCGTCGTCTCGCCGATCGCGAACAGCAGGAACGGCAGCGCGTTGTGGAAGAACGCCGCGACCGCCAGGTGGCCCCACGTCCGGCGGTCGCGCGGCAGCCGCGCCCGCTGCAGGCGGCACAGCACCAGCAGCATCGCGGCGCCGAGCACCAGCCGCGCCAGCACCAGCTGCACCGGCGAAAACATCCCCAGCCCCAGCTTGATCCAGAAGAAGCTCGAGCCCCACATCAGCGCCAGCGCACCGATCCTGAGCAGGGTCTTCGTCTCGCCCACCCCAGTCCTCCTTCGACAGCCGAGGCCAGCTTCGCCCGGGCCAGACGTAAGAACAAGCGAAATTAACTGCAGGAACACTTAAGCTGAGCTGTACGATCGGGGCATGCTCGACGTCCGCCGCATGCAGGTCCTCCGCGCCGTCATCACCAGCGGGTCGATCACGGCCGCGGCCCGCAACCTCGGCTACACGCCGTCCGCGATCAGCCAGCAGCTGTCCGCGCTGGAACGCGAAGCCGGCACCGAACTGCTCGAACGCGTCGGCCGCGGCGTCCGCCCGACGGCCGCGGGCGCGCTGCTGTCCGAGCACGCCGAGACGCTCAGCGCCGAGCTCGCCAAGGCCGAAGCCGCGCTCACCGAGCTCAAGGAGGGCCGCACCGGGCGCGTGGCCATCCGCTACTTCGCCACCGCCGGCGCGTCGCTCGTCCCGCCCGCCATCGCCGCCGTCCGCCGCGAGCACCCCGGGGTGCGCCTCGACCTCAAGCTGGTCGAGCTCGACGACCCGATCCTCGACGTCGAATCCGGCGACGCGGACGTGGCGATCACCGTCTTCCCCCGCAAGACCCCGCCCGCCAAGGGCATCGAGCTGGTGCACCTGCTCGACGACCCGTACCGGGCCGTGCTCCCGAAGGCCCACCCGCTCGCCCGCAAGCGCGTGCTGGACCTCACGGAGTTCGCCGAGGAGCCCTGGGTCGGCGTCGACGGCCTGCCCGGCATCTGCCGCGACATCCTGCAGGGCGCCTGCGCGTCCGCGGGTTTCGCCCCGAACATCGTGGTCGAGTCCGAGGACTACCAGACGGCGCAGGGGTTCGTCGCCGCCGGCATCGGCGTCGGCCTGATCCCCGAACTCGGGCTAGGCGCGCAGCATCCGGGCGTGGTCGTGCGCCGGATCCGCAACCCCGAGCCGGTCCGCGCGATCCACGCCGCGGTCGCTTCGCGCGCCTCGGGCCACCCGGCCGTCCGCACGCTGCTGGCCGCCATGCGCGCGGCGACCGCCAAGGTGGCCTAGACGAAGAACAGCTCGGTGACGAGGATGCCGACCAGCACCGCGGCGAGGATCGCGGCCACGGTGACCAGCGTCTTCTTCGACACCGGCAGGTTCCACGCCGGGGCCTGGGCCTGCTGGGGGCCACCCGGCACCGGCCGCGGCGCGTACTGCGTCGGCGGGGGCGCCACCGGCTGCATCCGCTGGGTCTCCTCCGCCCCGGCGTAGTGCGGCGCGGGGACCGGCATCTGCTGCTGGTACTGCGGCCCCGACGGCGGCATCGGCGGCCCCGCGGCCGCCAGGCCCGGGTTGAAGGGCGGCGGCGCGGGCGGAGGCGGCTGCATCCCGGGCGCGGTCGGCGGAATGAACGCCGTTTCGCGGCCTTCGGTGATCGCCTTCAGCGAGTGGACGGTGTCGGCCATCGTCGGCCGCGTGTCCGGGTCCGGGCGCAGCATCTTGCGCAGCGCTTCGGTCAGGACACCCGAGTTCTGCGGCGGGCGTTCGGACGACTGGCCGTCGTCCCCGAACGGTGGCACACCCTCCACGGCGGTGTAGAGCGTCGCGCCGAGGGAGAAGACGTCCGCCGCCGGCGTGCCCGGCAGCCCGCGCGCGACCTCGGGCGCCACGTACGCCGCGTGCGGCCCGCCGCCGCTGATGCCGATGTCGGTGAGCTTGACGCCGCCGTCGTCGGCCAGCAGCACGGTGCCCGGTTCGAGGGTGCGGTGCACGAACCCGGCGCCGTGGATGGCGGCGAGGGCGTTGCCGAGCTGGATGCCCAGCTGCGCCGCCTGGTCGGGGGTGAGCCGGCCGTGCTCGGCGAGGAACGTCGCCATGCTGCGCGACGGGATGTACTCCATCACCAGCCAGACGTCCTGGCCGTCCGGCAGCACGTCGAACACCTTGATCGCGCACGGGTGCTCGATCCGGGCGGCGTCCTTGCCTTCCTGCATGGCGGCGGCGCGCGCCTGCTCGGCGCGTTCGCCCGCGCCGACCGGCAGGTACATCCGCTTCATCGCGACGGTGCGGAACAGCCGCGTGTCGAACGCCAGCCACACGATGCCGGCGCGGCCGCGGCCGATCGGCTGGTCCAGCCGGAACCGGCCGCCGACGATGGTGCCTTCGGAACTCAACACATACCTCGGGCTGTCAGTTGTTACCGGTCGCGGGAGTCGATTCCGGCGGAGACGACGGTGGCGAGCTACTGGCAGACGACTCCGTCGGCGTCGTCGTCCTCGGCGTCGTCGACTTCGGGGTGGTGGTCGCCGGCTCGGTGTTCCGCGACGTCGTCGCCTTCTTCGACGACGAGGTCGACTCGGTCACCGGAGGCGGCACGTCGGCCGTGCTGACCTCGTCGGTCGAGGTCGGGGTCGGCGTCTCCGACGTCGCCACCGGCGACGGCTTGCTGCTGGACACCGGCGCGGCCGGCGCCTCCGGGTTGTTCGGGCTCAGCAGCCAGACGACGAGCGCGACCAGGCCCACGACCACGACTCCGCCGATGATCGCCGGGCGCTTCCAGGCGCCGGGCTTGCCCTCGTCGTCGTCGACCGGGCTCATCTGCGGACGGGACCGGACCGGGGGCGGCGGGGGCTCGTCGTCGTAATCGTCGTAGTCGTCCTCGTACCCGCCCTGCTCGTGCGGCGGCACCGGGACGGCGCGGGTGGCGGCCAGGCCGGGCGGGACGCCCCCGGCCGCGCGGTGGTCGTCCTCGTAGTGGTCGTACCCGTCGTAGTCGTCCTCCGGGTAACCGGTGGCCTCCGGGTAGTCGTCCTCGTCGTAGAACGGGACGGCCTGCGTCGGTGCCCCACCGCCGCCGCCGAGCAGCGTGCCCGAGTGCCCCGCGGGAATCTCGTCGAACATCTGCGTCGCGTTCGGGTCGGCGGCGGCTGCGGCCCCGAGGACGCCGGCGGACGGCGCCATCATGGTCTCGTCGGCCGGGCCGCCGAGCGGCGTCTCGCCGCGGGCGACGGCCGCGAGCAGCTCCTCGCACTCCTCGGCGGTCGGCCGGTGCTCGATCTCCGGGTGCAGCAGCACGGCCAGCACGCTGGCCAGCGGCCCGGACTGGCGGGGCGGGTTGATCTGTCCGGCCGCGACGGCGTGCAGCAGGCTCAGCGTGTTCTCGGACAGCCCGAACGGCGGCTGGCCCTCGCAGGCCGCGTAGAGCGTCGAGCCGAGGGAGAAGACGTCGGACTCCGGCCCCGGCTCGCCGCCGATGGCGACCTCGGGGGCCAGGTAGGCGGGGGTGCCGGCGATCATCCCGGTCTTGGTGACCGTGACGTCGTCCTTGGCGCGGGAGATGCCGAAGTCGGTGATCTTCACGACGCCGTTGCCGCCGAGCAGGATGTTGCCCGGCTTGATGTCGCGGTGCACGATGCCGACCGCGTGCGCCTCGCGCAGCGCCGCGGCGACCTGGGCGCCGATGCGCGCCACCTCGGTCGGCGGCAGCGTGCGGCGCTCCTGCAGCACGGCGGCCAGGCTGGTGGAGTTGAGGTACTCCATGATCAGGCACGGCTGCCCGTTGTCGTCGGTGACGACGTCGAACACGGAGATCGCGTTGGGGTGGTGCAGCCGGGCCGCGATCCGGCCCTCGCGCATCGTCCGCTGGCGGGCGTCCTCGGCGTCGTGCTGGTCCAGGTGCGGCTGGAGCAGGAGCTGCTTGATGGCCACGGTGCGGCCCAGGACCTCGTCGTGCGCCTGCCAGACGGCCCCCATCGCGCCCGTGCCGATCCGGCCGACGATGCGGTATCGATCGGCGACCAGACGACCCTCGTCGCTCACGCGACCTCCCTTTGGGCTCCGGCTTCACCAGGGCGTGCGGATCGGTGCCTGGTGACGCGGCCACGAGCACGCCGCTTCGCTGGAGCGTATGCACATGTCGTGGGCTCTGAGCCGGTTTTTCCGAGACCGGCCCGTGACAAGGCTAGGCGCTCACTCTGCGCACACGAATCCGGCACGGGCACTTGAACCAGGGGTGAAGGGGTGATCGCCGTGGGCTACATGTACTGGGCCGAGACCAGCTCGGCTTCGGTGATCAGCCCACCGGTGTCGGCCACCCGGAACAGCTGGGTGACGCGCACCAGCGCGCCGTCCGGCCGGTGCAGCGTCGCGACCGCGAGGATCGAGCCGTCCGGCTGCATCTGCGTGTCGGCTTCCTGGACGTCGATGGCGTCCATCGCGCTCCAGGTGCGGACCAGCTCGCCGGCCGTGCCGTCGACCAGCGCCGGGCTCAGCAGCGCCAGCGCGCCGGCCGAGTCACGGGCGATCGCGGCGTAGAAGTCCTTGACGGCCTGGATCTTGCGGCTGGCGCTGCGCGCGTCGGCGGCCTTGTCCGGGACCGGGTCGGCCGCGGCCGGCGTGGGCTGGCTGCGCGGGGTGCCGTTCGCCGGCCGGGCGGACGGGGTGTCCTCGGCCTGCGACGTCGCGGGGCTGTGCCGTTCCGGCGCGCTGCCGCCGGCCTGGTGCTGCGGGACGGCGAGGCCGCCGAGCTCCGCGGCGCCGGTGAACCCGGCGGGCGTGGACTGGCCGCCGGACGGGGCGGCGGCGCGGTGCGAACTGGTCAGCATCGGCGCGGCGACCACGGCGCCGGCGACGAGCGCGCCCGCGGCGACCAGCCCGGTCAGCTTCGCGCGGCGCGCGAACCGGCTTTCCGGCTCGCCGGCCTCTTCGGCCTGCTCCGGCTCGCGGACCGGCTCGGTCCGGGCGGGCAGGAACCGCTGCGGGTCGCGGAAGACCTGCTCCAGGTGGTCGCGGTCGGCGTCGGCGACACCGTCCAGGATGTCGGCCGGGATGACGTCCTCGACGCGGACGGCGTGGGGTGACTCACGCCGTGTGCGCTGCCGATCAAGCACGAAAGTCCTCGCTCTGGGTTCCGGTGACGGGCACTCGGCCGTTCGGCCGGGCTCCCGTTGGTCCGGTCGGCCGACTCGTGGCCGGTTTCCGGATTCGTTGTCGTCAGGTAACCCTGTGCGGACGGCGACCACCAGGCTCTGTCGCCGGAATGCCGTCGCGATACGACGAGCGGCAGCTTATGTCACCCACCCGGACCAGGCATAACCGCTCGGCGCACCGCACGTGCATCAGAACGGGCGAACCGCACGTGCAGGTTCGGCTACTGGCCGTCAGCGGTGATCTTGTCGCCGTCGCCGAAGGTCAGCGTGCGTTCCTCGACCGTCTTGGTCCCGTCGGTGTGGGTGACCTCGACGGTGTTCACGGTGACGCCGCGCTGCTGGTCGATGCTGACCTTCTTGACTTCGAAGTAGGCGATGCCGGCGTACCGGTCGGCGAGCGCCTGCGGCCCCTGGTCGTGCAGCCGGCCGGTGGTCACCGACGACGCCGCGGCCGGGTCGGTGGTGACGGTGTTGAAGAACTTCTCCGAGTTGTCCCCCATGGTCTGGGCGTCCGGCGGGAAGGAGTACCACCACGGCGGCTTGACCGGCGTCTCGCGCTGGGCGGGCGTGACCGGCGGCTTCCGCGGCGTCGCGCTGGGGAGGGCGGGACCGGTGGTCGAGGTGCCGGGGGAGGCGGTGCCGGCGTCGGCCGGGGCAGTGGCGTCGTCGACCGGCCCGCCACCCCCGCCGCTCTGGGTCTTCCCGCTTTCCGGCGGCGCGGCGCTCTCCGGCCCGGCCCCGGATCCGCCCTCCGTGGGCGGCCGGTGTTCCCCGGTGGGGTCGGCGATCGTCGGAACGCCCTGGTAGCCCGGCCAGGCCCCCTGCACGGCCTGGTCCACCGGCGGCTTCCCGACGAGGAAGGACCCGGCGCACAGCAGCCCGACGACCACGGCACCGGACGCGCCGGTGGCGAACCAGGCCGCCTTCCGCCAGGTCTTCGGCGGGGTCACGGAGGCGGGCACGGACCCGATGGTGAAGCCGCCGAGGCCGTCGATGGGAGGAGCGGAGTAGACCCGGACGTCGTCTTCATCGAGGTCGACGCACCGGGGAGCGGGAGCGGCCAGCGAGACGCGCGTCCGCCGCGCGACCTGCTCGGCATGGGTCTCGGCGACCGGCGTTTCGTCCGGCTCGCTGTCATCGAGGTCGTCGGGCTCGTCGATCGGGAGACTCCCGTGCGCGGCCGGGAAGAGCGAAGCGGCGGGCCGCCGGTCACGCGGCTGCGGAAGGGGCAGCAGCCCGGAAACGGGCGCATCGGGCTCGTCGGTCACGCCCCGAAAAGGGCGGCTGTCCACCTCCGGCCCGGCCAGCCTTCCGGAGAAGCCGGAGACAGAGGTCTCGCCGGGGTATTGGTGGCAGCGCCCACCCGGAGCTTGGTGCGGCAGGGAATAGGCCTCGCCGGACCCGGATGAGAAGCCGGGCTGCGGCAACTGGTAGGCCCCGCTCTCGGGCACCTCGCCGGGACGGCACCGCAAGCCGGGCTGTGGCAATCGGTAGGCCCCGCTCTCGGGCACCTCGCCGGGCCGGCACCGCAAGCCGTTTTCAGGTGGCCGCAACGCATAGGCGCCACCCTCGGAAGCCTCGCCGGGCCTGTACCGAAGGCTTGGCTGCGGCAATCCGTAGGCCCTGCTCTCGGGCGCCATGCCGGGCTCGGGCGGCCGCAACCCGTAGGCCCCGCCCGCCGGCGCGTGCCGCAACCCCGGCTCCGGCGCACCGGCCGCGTGGTGCCGCACGGGGCGGTGCTGCGGCAGCGGCGGCGTCCAGCTCTCCGCGCCGCCGCTCCGGTGCCGCCCGGGATGAGCGGGCGCCGCACCGCGTCCGTGGAACTCCGTGCCTTGGCTCATGTGGGCTCGACCACCCGGCGGTGCGGTCCTGACGCCATCCGGCGGCACGACGACCCGATCGGAGCACCCTCACGCGCGGAATCCCGTTCGGAATACTGCGCAAATGCACGCGCACGCGACGGCAGGCGCGCGGGGCCGATGCCCCCGCGCGTCCCCCGGGCATCGCCCGACCCAGACGCAAGGGTCCTCACGACGTCAACCCTAGGAGCATCCGGTGGAGAAAGTCGCCCCCAAACCTGCAAGTTGCAGAGGTTTCACTCGGTCGGGCGCGACCGAACGGGCGATGGTGACGCTGCGAAGTTTCACGCAGCGCCATCGCCCCTGATCAGGGGTTTCAGCCTCCCGTGCGGTAACGGTCCCGCGTGGATTGCAGCGCCTTCGTCGCCACCACACCGCTACCCGCGGCGACGATGATCGCGAAGACGTCCAGCGTCGGTCCCCCGGCCGTGAGCAACCAGGCGAACAGCGAGGCCGCGGTGGTACCGCCGGCAACGGCCCACCTGCTCTTGACGTACTGCGCGACCGGAGTGCCCCCGGCCCGCTTACCCGCCGCGTTGTTGAGCAACGCCAAATACCCCACATGGCCCAGCGCGGCCAGCACGCTCGCGAGCGCGACGATGACGGCGATGAGGTTCACGAGCCAGTCCATGGCTCCAGTCTGCCCGCACGGGGGCCGCCGGTGCCTCGGGGAAGTCCCCGAATTCGGGCAACCGTTACCGGCCGAGCCGCCCGCGGCCCAGGTTCAGCAGCGCCATGGCCAGCTGCCGGCCGTCCGGGCCGAGCTCGCGGTAGCGCGCGAGCACGTCCATCTCGCGGTTGTAGACGATGCGCGTGCCCCCCGCGGCCATCCGCGCGGCCCCGATCGTCTTGGACACCTCGACCCGGCGTTTGACCAGCCGCAGGATCTCCTTGTCCAGGTGGTCGATCTCCTGCCGGAGCGCCGCGATGTCGTCGCCGGCGGGGGTGTGTTCGGCGGGCTGGCCGTCGGCGTTCGTCGCGTGTGCGTTCATCGGGACCTCTTCCTCGAGACCCGGACCCGGCCCCGAGACGGCGACAGCCCCGGGGTCCGTGGACTCCGGGGCTGGCGTGATGGCGGTTCGGGCACTACGCGATCACGGGAGCCGGAGTCCGGGTCCCGTAAAAAAATCGCTCCGCGTGGTGCCGCATGAGATCAGTATGGCACAGCGGTGTGCGGCCGCTCCCGCACCGAGCGCACCCGGGCGTGCACCAGGAGGCTCACCCCGAGCCAGAAGAGCGGGAAGGCCGGCCAGAAGAACCCGGCGCCCAGCAGGACCCAGCGGATGATCACGAGCGCGGCGATCAGGGCGACGACGGCGACGTGGACGCGCAGCGCGGGGTGCCGCCGCAGCGCGGCCCGGCTCAACGGGAAACCGGGCGGGGGCGGCGCCGGCCGCGGCAGGTCGGCGGTCAGCGCGGCGAGTTCGTCGGTGAACCGCGCGGCGTAGACGCGGCTGAGGCGCTCTTCGACCTCGTCGAGGGTGAGCCGGCCTTCGGAACCGGCGGTCTGGACGGTGGTGGCGACGCGTTCGCGATCGGCGTCGGCGGCCCGGATCCGGGCGGAGCTGGTGTCTTCCATGTCCACCGATGCTCCGCGCGCGGGGGCCGCGGCGCGTCGGACGCCGGGCGACACCCGGCGGTACGCCCGCCGCCGTACGGGAACCGCGCCCGGACACACCCGACGACTTTGCCGGACCGGCACCCACCCGGGGTAGCGTGGACGCCACGATGGACACCCTCTTCGATCTCCCCGCCGCGACCCCTGTGCGCAAGCCCGCCGCCGGCGGGCAGGCCGAGCTGCTCGACGACCTCAACCCCGCCCAGCGCGAAGCCGTCACCCACGCCGGTGGCCCGCTGCTGGTGGTGGCGGGTGCGGGATCGGGCAAGACCCGGGTGCTGACCCGCCGGATCGCCTACCTGCTCGGGCAGCGCCGCGTGCACCCCGGCGAAATCATGGCGATCACGTTCACCAACAAGGCCGCCGCCGAGATGCGCGAGCGCGTCGCCGCCCTCGTCGGGCGCCGCGCGAACGCCATGTGGGTGTCGACGTTCCACTCGATGTGCGTGCGGATCCTGCGCCGTGAAGCCAAAACGCTGGACATGTCGTCGAGCTTCTCCATCTACGACTCCGACGACACCAAGCGGCTGATCACCCTGGTGGCCCGGGACCTCGACATCGACCCGAAGCGCTACGCCGCCCGCACGCTCGCCGTGCACATCTCGAACCTGAAGAACGAGCTGACCGACCCGGAGACCGCGGCGGCGAACGCGGGCAACGACCTCGAGCGCCGCGTCGCCGAGGTCTACGGCGAGTACCAGCGGCGGCTCAACCAGGCCAACGCCTTCGACTTCGACGACCTCATCATGCGCACGGTGTCGCTGCTGCAGGCCTTCCCGGACGTCGCCGAGTACTACCGGCGGCGCTTCCGCCACGTGCTGGTCGACGAGTACCAGGACACGAACCACGCGCAGTACACGCTGGTCCGCGAGCTGGCCGGGACGGCGCCGAACGAAGCCGGTGTCGAGCCGGCCGAGCTGGTCGTCGTCGGTGACGCGGACCAGTCGATCTACGCCTTCCGCGGCGCGACGATCCGGAACATCGAGGAGTTCGAGCGGGACTTCCCGAACGCGCACACCATCCTGCTGGAGCAGAACTACCGCTCCACGCAGACGATCCTGTCCGCGGCCAACGCCGTCATCGAGCGGAACCCGAACCGCCGCGCCAAGCGGCTGTGGACGGATTCGGGCGACGGCGAGAAGATCGTCGGCTACGTCGCGGACAACGACCACGACGAGGCCGCGTTCGTCGCGGGCGAAATCGACGCGCTGGCGGAGAAGGGCGAAGCCGACTACTCCGACGTCGCCGTCTTCTACCGCACCAACAACCAGTCCCGCGTCTTCGAAGAGATCTTCATCCGGCTCGGCCTGCCGTACAAGGTCGTCGGCGGCGTGCGGTTCTACGAGCGGCGCGAAGTCCGCGACATGATCGCTTACCTGCGCGTGCTGGCGAACCCGGAGGACACGGTCAGCCTGCGGCGCGTGCTGAACGTGCCCAAGCGCGGCATCGGCGACCGCGCCGAAGCCGTCGTGGCGACGCACGCCGAGCGCGAGCGGATCTCGTTCGCGCAGGCGCTGCGGGACGCCGTCGAAGGCAAGGTGCCGCTGCTGAACCCGCGCTCGGTGAAGGCGATCGGCGGGTTCGTCGCCATGCTCGACGAGCTGGGGACGCTGGTTTCGGACGGCGCCGAGGTGCACGACGTCCTGGAAGCCGTGCTGGACAAGACCGGCTACCGCGTCGAGCTCGAGGAGTCGGAAGACCCGCAGGACCACACGCGGGTGGAGAACCTGGACGAGCTCGTCACCGTGGCCCGGGAGTTCACCGAGATCACCGCCGAGGTGGTCGCGGACGAGAACGCCGAGCTGGTCGTCGAAGAAGGCGTTCCGGCGCCGGGCTCGCTGCCGGCGTTCCTCGAGCGCGTGTCGCTGGTCGCGGACGCGGATTCGGTGCCTTCGCCCGACGGCGGCGAGGAAGGCGACGGCGGCGCGGGCGTGGTCACGCTGATGACTGTGCACACCGCGAAGGGCCTGGAGTACCCGGTGGTGTTCTGCACCGGCTGGGAGGACGGCGTCTTCCCGCACATGCGCGCGCTGGGCGACCCGACGGAGCTGGCCGAGGAACGGCGGCTCGCGTACGTCGCGATCACGCGGGCCAGGAAGCGGCTGTACGTCTCGCGCGCGATCACGCGCTCGGCGTGGGGCCAGCCGTCGATGAACCCGGCGTCGCGGTTCCTCGACGAGCTGCCGCCGGACCTGGTCGACTGGCGGCGGCTGGAGCCGTCGAGCAGCGGCTTCGGCTCGTTCGGTTCCGGTTCCCGCGGCACCCCGCGGGCGGCGACCACCTGGGGCGGCCGGCGGACTTCGTCGCCGTCTTCGTCGGGAACGCCGTCGTTCGGCAAGGGCTGGAAGGACACGGTGGCGCTGAAGCTGGACGTCGGCGACCGCGTCAGCCACGACAAGTACGGCCTCGGCACGGTGATCTCCTGCGACGGCGTGGGCCCCCGCGCGACGGCCACGATCGACTTCGGCCAGGCGGGCAAGGTCCGTCTGATGCTCATCGGCAGCGTCCCGATGGTGAAGCTCTAGCCCGGCCGCCACTCGTCCGAGTGATTCCGGCGGCGATCTCCTCGATCGCCGCCGGAATCGTCGTACCCGCCCGGTACAACTGACCCCGTCATCGAACAAAGGTTCGACGGAGGGAGTAGCGTGGTGTGGACGCGGTGCTGTTTGGTCTTCTGGCCGAAGGGGTACAGAAATACCTGCGAGGAGTCCTGGGGTCGACGGTTCCGGATCGGGGTCGGGAGCCTTCGGGGGCTTCAGGAAATCCTTCGCCTGCGGGAGCGGAGGCGTGCCGGCTGGCCGCCGCCTGGCGAGCGTTGCTCAGGCAGCACGAGCTCGGCGCGGACGGGCGTTGTGTCACCTGCGGCCGGGGACGCCGCTGGACGACCAGGGCCCGGAGTGCCGCGCGTGTCCGCTCCGCGGGGGGCGCAGGGGGAGTTGTGCCCTGGGGCTGGCTGCCGGTCCGCCGCCCGGCGGAGCTGTGCACGGTGTGGCAGATCGCGGTGGCGTACTTCATCCGCCGTTCACCGGGTGGACAGCGGTAGGTCGTTTCGGGCGCTGAGACGCCTGTGGACGGCGTTTGACGGCCCGGGAGTGGTTCGGGTCGTCTCGCGGCTCTCGGCTCGATCTGGCGCGCTTCTGGCGATGCGTGTGATCGGCAGCGGCCTCGACGGCTTCCGCGCGGCTTGTGCCCGCGGGGATGCGGTCTCGCCGGAATCGCTTGGCGCGGCCCGCACCCGTGGAGATGTGCCCTCGCCGGAACCGCTTGGTGCGGCCCGTGTTCGCGACGAAGCGCCCTCGCCGAACCAGCGCGTTGCCATCCGGCTTTCACCCGCTGGCCAAGACTTACCCGATCCGGGCGTTTGTGTTTGGCCCTTAGCGGTGAACCCTGATCTCGTGACCGGTTCCAGCACCCGAGCGGCTCGGCGGAGCGCGTGCCTTGAGCGCCCTTCGCCGGGTGCGCCCGCCTGCGCTGTCCCGGCCGGAGCGAACGCTCGCTCTACGGCCGGGGTCCCGCTGCTGGTGCCTGCTCCCGCGAAGGGAGCGAACGGATCAGAGAACGATGCCGCGCGCGGCCAGCCAGGGCCGGGGGTCGATCTTCTTGGTGCCGTTCTGCCACACCTCGAAGTGCAGGTGCGGGCCGGTGCTCTGGCCGCGGTTGCCGATCTCGGCGATCTGCTGGCCGCACTTGACCTTCTGCCCCTCCTTGACGGAGAAGCTGTTCATGTGGCCGTAGACCTGGATCGTGCCGTCGTCGAGCTGGACCCGCACCCAGAGGCCGAAACCACTGGCCGGCCCGGCCTCGATCACGGTGCCGTCCGAGGCGGCGTAGATCGGGGTGCCGATCGAGTTGGCGATGTCGATGCCGAGGTGGCTCGTGCCCCACCGGGCACCGAAGCCCGAGGTGAAGGTGCCGTGCGCGGGCAGGCAGGTCTTCGGGCGAGCGGCTTCTTCGGCGGCCTTCTTGGCGGCGTCGGCTTCGCGCTGCTCGCGGGCCTGCGTGACAGAAGCGCTGTCAGCGAGCTTCGCGGCTTCGGCGGAGGCATCGACGGCGTGGCCGGTCGGCAGGAGTTCCGGGGCACCCCCGGAGCCCGCACCCCCCGCGGTCAGCGAAGCGCTGGCGTCCTGGCTGTTGGCCAGGGGGGTGACGGCGGTGTTCGAGTCGGTGACTGTCTTGAGGGTCGAGCCCGCAGCAGCGGCGGCGAACGCACCAGCCGCAACAGCGGCAACCACGACACGGCCGCGCAGGGCCGAAGAGGGCGGGGCGATGCGGTGCGCACCCCGGACACGGACGACCGCGCCTTCGAGCGCGTCCTTCAGTGCCGGGGAAGGAGCTTGGCCGCCGGGGGAGCGGTGTGAAGCCAAGACAGGGCCTTCCATCGTCGGGGAGCCGGGTCGAGGACTGCGGGCGGGGGAACCCGGTGAGCCAACCTCGGGGGTGGTTTGCTCGGCGTCCTACTTCGTGACCTGACTGTAATGGGGACCCCGGGACAGTAACGAAGGGGTACCGCTGTCGGCAAGACGTGCCCCCTCGGTCGGCCGATCGGGTGGAGTCGACACCCCGCTCACCTGTGGAGATCACCCAAAGTTAGAGGGGGTTTACGGCGTTCGGTGTGACTTGCCTTACAGGCTGAGAGGGTGGTGAAGACCCGCCAGAGGGCCCAACGGAGGTCTCGGAGGCCCCGAAGCCCGGAATAACGAATTGCAACGCGGGGTTGAAGCACCTTCGACGACTCGCGCCCGCCAACGGGTCCGCCGCGGTCCGAACTTGCTAGCGTCGCGGGCAATATGCCCCCACGCGCAGAGCCCCCCACCGGAAGCACCCCCGACCCCCGCCGAGAACCCCCGGCGCGAGGCAAGGGCGAAGCGGCCCAGAGCCCGCCCGACACCGGTCCAGCCGAGCCGAACCCGCATGCGGAAGGCCAGAGCGCCCCGCAGCCAGACGCCCCCACGCGCCCGGTTCCGGCCGCCGGCGAGCTGTCCAGCGCGCGAGAAAAATCTCCCGAATCCGACGCCCCGACGAGCCCCGTCCCCGCCGCGGCACGTATACCCGTCGTGCCCGAAAAATCCCCAAAGCCTCCGCGCGCCTCCGCCAAGCCCGCCTCACCCCCCGCCGGGGCCGGAAGTCCGGCGCGTCCCACCACCGGCAGAGCCGCAGCCGCCGAGTCCCCCACCGGCGCCGGCCGAGCCGGAAGCCCGGCGCACCCAACCCCCGGCGACCCCGCCACCCGGGTCGCCCGGGCCGGAAGCCCCACGCGCTCAGCCACCGGCGAAGCCGCATCCGGCGAGCCTGCCGCTGGGGCCGGAAGCCCCGCGCGCCCCACCTCCGGCAAAGCCGCATCCGGCGAGCCCGCCGCCCAGGCCGGCCGAGCCGGAAGTTCCGCGCGCCCCACCTCCGGCGAAGCCGCATCCGGCGAGTCTCCCGCCCGGGCCAGCCGAGCCGAAAACCCAGCGCGCCGCACCTCCGGCGAAGCCGCATCCGGCGAGCCCGCCGCCCAAGCCGGAAGCCCCGCGCGCCCCACCTCCGGCAAGGCCGCATCCGGCGAGCCCGCCGCCCAGGCCGGCCGAGCCGGAAACCCAGCGCACCCAGCCCCCGGCGAGCCCGCCGCCCAGGCCGGCCGAGCCGGAAGCCCCGCGCACCCGACCCCCGGCGAGCCCGCCGACCCCTGGGCCGACGAAACCCACCCCTCCACCGCCCTGAAAACCGCCCTCACCCTGGCCGCCCTCGGGGCCGTCGCCCTCACTGCCGCCGCGTTCGTCCCCGTCTCGCCCGCCGCCGCGCCCGGGTTCACCAGCTGGCCGTGGCTTGCCCTCCTCGCCATCGCTCCCGCGGCCGCCGCCGTCTGGTTCGCCGTCAAGAACAAGCCCGGCGTGGGCGGCGGCCTCGTCCTCGGCTTGGCCGCCCTCGCTCCCGGCCGGCTCGTCCTCGACCTCCAGTTCGCCGTCAACGGCCCCCTCACCATCCGGCCCGAGCTCTACCTGCCCGACCGGTTCCTCGGCAGCTCCGCCGTCGGCGCCGGCTTCTGGCTGCTCGTCGCCGGGCACCTCCTGACCGCGGCCGCCGGTGTCGGCGCCTGGCAGGCCCTCCGGAACCACGACGAACCCGAACGACGGCGCTGGCGGCTGCTCGTCCCGCTGCTCGCCGTCGTCGCCGGGGCCGGGCTGCTCACCGCGCCCGTCCACTCCGACAACGGTTTCCTCCTCGCCCGAGCCGCCTTCGAAGGCCCATGGCCCGCCCTCGGCGGCTACCTCCTCCTCGCCGCCGCCCTGCCGCTGGCCGCCGCGCTCGCCCTCGCCGCTCCGGCCGAGCAGGTCGCCCGGGGTGCGCTCGGCGGGCTCGCCGCCGGGGCCTTCGCCGTCGCCGCGCCGCCGGTTCTCGCCGGGCTCTTCCGCGCCGACCTGCACGTCACCTGGGGCCCCGCCCTCGCCCTCGTCGCGACGGCGATCATCGCCGGCCTCGCGGGCACGCGGCTCACCGAAAGCACCAAGAAGGCCGAGACCGGCGACGCCAAGCTCCCCGGCCTCTTCTGGTGGCGGCTCACCACCGGCGTCCTCGGCCTCGCCACCGCGGCCGCCGCGCTGATCGGCGCCTTCGCCCCGCAGGTCGCCGTCACGGCGCTGACCCCGGGCGCGGTCACGCCGGTCAGCGCCGCCGCGGACAGTCCCGCACGCTGGTTCTTGCTCGTCGCCGCCCTCGTGCTCGCCGTTCCCGCGGCGGGCGTGCTCGTCCCGAGAACCGCCGCGGTCGCGCGGCCGGTGCTCGGGGTCGCCTGGGCCGGAATCGTCCTGGCCGGCACGGCTGTCCTCAACACGGCCCTGACCGCCACCCAGGCCGGCAACCTCGCCGGCTTCGGGGGCACCGCCGCGCCCGTCTTTACCTACGACCTCGGCGCCGGCGCAGCCTGGACGTTCGCCGCGCTCGTGCTCGCAGCCCTGGCCGCACTAGCCGCCGCGGGAACCGGAGTCGTCGAACGCGAAGACGCGGGGCAAGGAACAACCCAGAGCAACGTCCTGACCCCGGTGGCGGCCGGCGCGATCCTGGCGGTCGCGGCGTTCGGACTGCCGGTCTTCGCCGTCCCCGGCTACGTCGCCGCGGGCTTGTGGTCCAACCTCGACACGCCATCGTGGGGCCTGCTGACGGCGGCCGCGGTGGTAGTCGGCGCCGCCGCACTCGCGACGCGATCCCGCCCAAAGCCCGCGGCCGCTTTGCTCGCGGGAGCGGCCGTGCTCACCGCGCTGCACGCCGCAGAGTTGCCGCTAGTCGGCGGCGCACTGGGCGGCGCCAGCCCGGCCACCGGCTTCTGGGTCGCGCTGGCCGCAACGGCCGCGCTCCTGCTCGCCGCCGGAATGGCCGCAGCCGGGGACCGCCGTGCACGCTGACGGGCCGAAGGCATCCAGCCCCCGGCCCCCAGCCGACGCCGCCCACCCGAACCCGCGGCCGCGCGACTCCATCCGCCCCGACCGCCCGCCAGGTAACGCCGCGCACCCAGACCGGTCGCGAGACGCCGCGCGCCCCGACGAGCCGCCGGGCGACTCCGCGCACCCCGACCGGCCCCGGGATGCCACCCACCCCGACCAGCCGCCGCCAGACGCGATGCATCCCGACCGGCCGCGGAGCGAAACCGCCCACCCGAACCCGCGGCCGCGCAACTCCAACCACCCGAACCCGCCGCCGGACTACGCCGCGCACCCCGGCCAGCCGCCTGGCGACGCTGCCCACCCCAACCGACCGCCGCGCGACTCCATCCACCCGAACCCGCCGCCGGGCTACGCCGCGCACCCCGGCCAGCCGTCTGGCGACGCTGCCCACCCCAACCGACCGCCGGGCGACGCTGCCCACCCCAACCGACCGCCGCGCGACTCCATCCACCCGAACCCGCCGCCGAGCGACGCCCCCCACCCCAACCACCCGCCGAGCGGCGCCACACCCCCCAACCAGCCGCCGACCGACACCGCACCCCGCGCACGCCTCCGCGTCCTGCTGGTCGAGTTCAAAAGACCCGACCCATCCGCCATCACGCTCGCCCGCACCCTCCGCGACGAAGGCATGGAAGTCATCCACGCCGGCCCCCTGGACACCCTCGACCAACTCCGCGCCACCGCCGACCAAGAGGACCCCGACGCCGTCGGCGTGCTCGGCGCAGGACCCCCGCCCGGGCTGGCCGAGGCCTTGAACGGCGTTCGGATCCTCCCCACCCAAGACCCCGAAAATGCCCTGGAATGGTTGCGCGGTGGGCGGTCTCACACCTCGGGAATACCGTCTGACCGCGGACGGTGACCGACTTCACCAGGTGCGGAGTCCCCTGCGTCTGCGCAGGTCGCTAACCTCGACTGGTCCGACAGCGCGGTCCGGCAACGGACCACCACAGTGGCGTGTCGTCAGGAGACTGGAGTAGTGGACCTCTACGAGTACCAGGCGAGGGATCTCTTCGCCGCCCACGGAGTACCGGTTCTGCCGGGCTCGGTGGCTAGCACCCCCGAAGAAGCCAAGACCGCCGCGGAGCAGATCGGCAACCAGGTCGTCGTCAAGGCGCAGGTGAAGGTCGGCGGCCGCGGGAAGGCGGGCGGCGTCAAGCTGGCCCAGACGCCGGACGAGGCGAAGGAGAAGGCGGAAGCGATCCTCGGCCTCGACATCAAGGGCCACATCACGCGTCGCGTGCTGGTGGCCGAAGCCTCGGACATCGCGTCCGAGTACTACTTCTCCTTCCTGCTGGACCGCGCGAACCGCACGTTCCTGGCGATGGCGTCCTCCGAGGGCGGCATGGAGATCGAGCAGCTCGCGGTCGAGCGCCCCGAAGCGCTCGCGAAGATCCCGGTCGACGCGATCGCCGGTGTCGACAAGGCGAAGGCGCTCGAGATCCTGAAGGCCGGCAACTTCCCGGCCGACATCATCGACGAGGCCGCCGACGTCGTGGTGAAGCTCTGGGAGACCTTCGTCTCCGAGGACGCCACCCTGGTCGAGGTCAACCCGCTGGTCCGCGACCCGCAGGACAAGATCATCGCCCTCGACGGCAAGGTCACCCTCGACGAGAACGCCGACTTCCGCCAGCCGGGCCACGAGGCCCTGGTGGACAAGGACGCCGAGAACCCGCTCGAGGCGAAGGCCAAGGCCAAGAACCTCAACTACGTCAAGCTCGACGGCCAGGTCGGCATCATCGGCAACGGCGCGGGCCTGGTCATGTCCACTTTGGACGTCGTGGCCTACGCGGGTGAGAAGCACGGCGGCGTGAAGCCGGCGAACTTCCTCGACATCGGCGGCGGCGCGTCGGCCGAGGTCATGGCGGCCGGGCTGGACGTCATCCTCAACGACACCGACGTCAAGAGCGTCTTCGTCAACGTCTTCGGCGGCATCACCGCCTGCGACGCGGTGGCGAACGGCATCGTCGAGGCCCTGAAGATCCTGGGCGACGAGGCCACCAAGCCGCTGGTCGTCCGCCTGGACGGCAACAACGTCGTCGAGGGTCGCCAGATCCTGGCCGACGCGAACCACCCGCTGGTCACCGTGGTGGACACAATGGACAACGCGGCCGACAAGGCTGCCGAGCTCGCCGCGGCAGGTGCGTGAGATGTCGATCTTCCTGAACGAGAACAGCAAGGTCATCGTCCAGGGGCTCACCGGCTCCGAGGGCATGAAGCACGCCACCAAGATGCTGAAGTCCGGCACGAACATCGTGGGCGGCGTCAACGCCCGCAAGGCCGGCCAGACCGTCACCATCGAGGGCAAGGACCTCAAGGTCTTCGGCACCGTCGAAGAGGCCATCAAGGAGACCGGCGCCGACGTGTCGGTCATCTTCGTGCCGCCGAAGTTCGCCAAGGACGCGGTCATCGAGGCGATCGACGCCGAGATCCCGCTCGCCGTGGTGATCACCGAGGGCATCCCGGTGCACGACTCGGCCTACTTCTGGGCCCACGCCGTCGCCAAGGGCGGCACCACCCGGATCATCGGCCCGAACTGCCCCGGCGTGATCAGCCCGGGCAAGTCGAACGCCGGCATCATCCCGGCCGACATCACCGGCCCCGGCTCCATCGGCCTCGTGTCGAAGTCCGGCACGCTGACCTACCAGATGATGTACGAGCTGCGGGACATCGGCTTCTCGACCGCGGTCGGCATCGGCGGTGACCCGATCATCGGCACCACGCACATCGACGCCCTCGAGGCGTTCGAGGCCGACCCCGAGACCAAGGTCATCGTGATGATCGGCGAGATCGGCGGCGACGCCGAAGAGCGCGCCGCGGCCTACATCAAGGAGAACGTGACGAAGCCGGTCGTCGGCTACGTCGCGGGCTTCACCGCGCCCGAGGGCAAGACCATGGGCCACGCCGGCGCCATCGTCTCCGGCTCCTCCGGCACGGCTGCCGCGAAGAAGGAGGCCCTGGAGGCCGCCGGCGTCAAGGTCGGCAAGACCCCGAGCGAGACCGCCGTCCTCGCACGTGAGCTGTACAACAACCTGGGCTGAGCCCGGGAAAGTAACTCCTGGTAGGACCGGCCACCCGTGTGGGTGGCCGGTCCTCCTTCGTTCCGGTAGGAAACCGGGCGAGGTATTCACACGTCTGGTGGGCTGGCGGCCGCGGAGTGCGCTAGCGTTCTGCGCACACCAGCCGCCTCGTCTTTCCCCGGGCGCCCGTGCGCGCCCGGGGTGCCGGTCGAACCGACAGGAGTGCATCCGATGACCTTCCCCAGCGGTGGGCCCGGCTACCCCCAGCAGGGTGGCGGCCAGCAGCCCCCCGGACCGCCGTCCAGTGGCTTCCCGGCGCAGCAGCAGCCGCCGCACTCGCACCAGGCGTCCGCCGGTGGCGCGGGCCTGCCGCAGAACCTGCCGCTGCTGCTCGCCCTGGTCGTCGCCGGCCTCGGCCTCGTGCAGTACTTCCTCGGCTTCTCCGACAACGGCGAAGTCGGCCTCGGCGGGACGTTCCTGCTCGGCGGCGGCCTGCTCGCCGGGATGACCGCGCTGCCCAAGGGCCCGAAGACGCTGCCGTTCGCGGCGCTGTTCAGCGTCCTCGGCGCGCTCGAGGTCCTGGACACCCTGGTCGGGATGCAGACCTCGCCCGGCATCGTCACCGTCATCCTGATCCTGGGCATCCTGCAGATGCTCGCCGCGGTCGCCGCGCTGCTGATCGCGCACGACGTCATCAAGCCGCCGGCGCCGAAGCCCGCCGCGCCCTCCTACGGCGGCCAGTACGGCCAGCCGGGCCAGCAGCAGTACGGCCAGCAGGGCCAGCCCGGCCAGCAGTTCGGCCAGCAGGGCCACGGCCCGGTCGCCCCGACCGGGGAGCCGTCGGCGCCGTTCTCGCAGCCGGGCCAGTACGGCTCGCCCAACCCGCCGTCGACCACCCCGCCGCCGGGCCAGCAGGCCACCACTTACGCCCCGCAGCAGGGCTCGTTCTTCCAGCAGCCGCCGCCGGAGAACCCGGGCACGCCGCCCGGCGGCTTCGGCAAGTCGAACTGACGCAGCCCCACCCCGGACACCCGCTGTGACGCTCCGTGTCACAGCGGGTGTTTCGCGTCCGGGGCTACCCGACCGGGTGAGCTCCCGCGCCCGGCGGCGGCGTGGCTCTCCCGAACGGAGCAGCCCGGATGTCAGGGTGCGGATCATGGACCTGCTCACCGAAGAACCCCACCCGCCGGGTGACGAGGTGGGCGCACCCGAACCCGTCCGCGTGTCCCGGGTGCGGGTGCTGCTGGCCGCCGCCCTCGGCCCGCTGGTCACCGGCTACGCCGCCGTCGCGACCGTGCTGACCCTCGTCGCCCTCACCGCCGGCCGCGCCGCCTTTTCCGACACCGGTGTGCTGCTCGCCGCCGGCCCCGGCTGGCTCGCCGCGCACCAGGTGCGCCTCGGCATCGCCGGCCACCCGCTCGGGATGCTCCCGCTACTGCCGACGCTGGGCGCGGTCGCGCTGGCCGCGCGGACGGCGTCCGGCGCCGCCCGCCGCCTCGGCTGCCGGTCGTTCCGGGAAGCCCAGCCGGTGCTGCTCACGATCACCGGCGCGCACGCGGTGTTCGGGCTCGTCATCGCCTTCTGCGCGCAAGGCTCGTCGGTGACGGCGAACCCCTTCGCCGCCTTCGTGGTCCCCGGCCTGCTCGCCGGAGCGGCCTCGGCCGCCGGCATCACCCGTTCGTGCGGGCTGCCGGACGCCGTCGCGGACCGCCTCGACCCGCTCGCGCTGCGCGGGCTGCGCGTCGGCGCGATGAGCCTGGCCGTCCTGGTGGCCTGCGGTGCCGCCGTCTTCACCGTCGCGACCGCGCTGTCGTGGGCGACGGTGTCCGACACGTACGAACCCGGGCTCGGCACCAGTTCCGGGCTCTTCCTGCTCTCGCTGCTGTATCTGCCCAACGCCGTGACGGCCGCGCTGTCCTTCGTCACCGGGCCCGGGTTCTCGATCGGGCCGCTCACCGTCGGCATGTTCGGCTACCGCGGCGGCGCCGTACCCGCCGTCCCGCTGCTCGGCGGGCTGCCCGAGCACCACGCGGCCTGGTGGCCGGCGCTGCTGGTGCTGCCCGCCGCGGCCGGCGCGCTGGCCGGCTGGTCGCTCCGCAAGGTGGACGCCGATCCGGCGCAGCGCATCCGCGCGGTCGCGGTCGCCGGAGCCGTCGTCGCGCTCGGCTGCGTCGTGCTGGGCACGCTCGCCGGCGGACGGCTCGGCGACGGCCCGTTCGACCCGGTGAGCGTCCCCGTCGGCGTCGCCTCGGTCGTCGCGTTCTGCTGGATCGTCATCCCGGGATCGTTCGTCGCGTTTTTCGCCGGCGAGCACGAGCCGCCCGCTCCGCCGCCCGAAGCGCTCGAAGACAACGAAGCCTTCCAGGACGCCGACGACATCGACCCCGAGGAAGCGTCCGAAGCCGTCGAGGAACTCGAAGCAGCCGGAGAGCCGTCCGAAGAGGACGACGAGTTTTCCGCCGAGGACGCCGAATTCGAAGCCGAGGCCGACGCCGAACTCGGCCTCGACGAACCCGCCGAAACCGCTCCCGGCCCGGACGAGGCTGTGACCGGAGGCACCGAGACCTGCGGCGACGTCGAGCCGGACGAGGGCGACCGTTAGGGTTTACGTGACCTGGTGAAGCGCCGTGCGCCCGGCTGCGCACCGCCCGCGGCAAGGAGCCCGCTCTGTCTCAACGGTTGGAGCTGCCCACCCCGGTGAAGCTCGTCGTGCTCGCGTCGGGCTCCGGCACCCTCCTGCAGGCGGTGCTGGACGCCACCGGCCGGTCCGGCTTCCCGGCCAAGGTCGTCGCCGTCGGCGCCGACCGCACCGGCATCGAAGCCCTCACCCGCGCCGAGCGCCTGAGCATCCCGTCCTTCACCGTCCGCGTCGCCGACCACCCCGACCGCGCCGCGTGGGACAAGGCGCTGACCGAGGCCGTCGCGGCGTACCGGCCCGACCTCGTGGTCTCGGCCGGGTTCATGAAGATCCTCGGCGAGCAGTTTCTCGGCCGCTTCACGGTGATCAACACGCACCCCGCGCTGCTCCCGTCCTTCCCCGGGATGCACGCGGTCCGCGACGCCCTCGAAGCCGGCGTCAAGGTCACCGGCTCGACCGTGCACTTCGCGGACGCCGGGGTCGACACCGGGCCGATCATCGCCCAGGAAGCGGTCGTCGTGGAGCACGACGACGACGAAGACGTCCTGCACGAACGGATCAAGGCCGTCGAACGCAGGCTGCTGGTGGAAACGATCGAGCGACTCGGCCGCGGTGGCTGCACCGTGGACGGACGAAAGGTGACATTTCGTGAGCACTGACCTGGGACGGCGCCCGGTCCGCCGGGCGCTGATCGGCGTCTCGGACAAGGCGGGCCTCCTGGACCTCGCGACCGGCCTGCACGCGGCCGGCGTCGAGATCGTCTCCACCGGCGGGACGGCGAAGGCCATCGCCGACGCCGGTGTCCCGGTCACGCCGGTCGAGCAGGTCACCGGCTTCCCGGAGTCGCTGGACGGCCGCGTCAAGACGCTGCACCCGAACGTGCACGCCGGGCTCCTGGCCGACCAGGGCAACCCCGACCACGTCGAGCAGCTGCGGAAGCTGGACATCGCGGCGTTCGACCTGCTGGTGGTGAACCTGTACCCGTTCGCGCAGACGGTCGCGTCCGGCGCGAGCCCCGAGGACTGCGTCGAGAACATCGACATCGGCGGCCCGGCGATGGTCCGCGCGGCGGCGAAGAACCACGGCAGCGTCGCGGTCGTCGTCGACCCGGCGAGCTACAGCTGGGTGCTCGAGCGCGTCGCCGACGGCGGCTTCGAGTTCGAAGACCGCAAGCGCCTCGCGGCCCGGGCGTACGCGCACACGGCGGCGTACGACACGGCTGTCGCTTCGTGGTTCGCCAGCGCGTACGCGCCCGCGGACGACGCCGGCTTCCCGGACTTCCTCGGCGCCACCTGGGAACGCGCCGACGTCCTGCGCTACGGCGAGAACCCGCACCAGAAGGCCGCGCTCTACAAGAGCCAGAACCCGGGCCTGGCGCACGCCGAGCAGCTGCACGGCAAGGCCATGTCCTACAACAACTACGTCGACACCGACGCCGCCCGCCGCGCCGCGTACGACTTCGCCGAGCCCGCCGTCGCGATCATCAAGCACGCCAACCCGTGCGGCATCGCGATCGGCGCGGACATCGCCGAGGCGCACCGCAAGGCCCACGCCTGCGACCCGGTCTCGGCCTACGGCGGCGTCATCGCGACGAACCGGCCGGTCAGCCGCGAGGCCGCCGAGCAGATCGCCGAGGTCTTCACCGAGGTCGTGCTGGCCCCCGACTTCGACGCCGAAGCCCTGGAAATCCTGCAGCGCAAGAAGAACATCCGCCTGCTGAAGCTGCCGGCGGCCCCGGCGTTCCCGGTCGAGTTCCGCCCGATCTCCGGCGGCGTCCTGCTGCAGACGGCCGACGCGATCGACGCCGACGGCGACGACCCGGCGAACTGGACGCTCGCCACCGGCACCGCGGCCGACGAGCAGACCCTGCGCGACCTCGAGTTCGCGTGGCGTTCGCTGCGCGCGGTCAAGTCCAACGCGATCCTGCTGGCCGCCGACGGCGCGACCGTCGGCGTCGGCATGGGCCAGGTCAACCGGGTCGACTCGTCGCGGCTGGCGGTCTCGCGGGCCGGCGATCGGGCCAAGGGCTCGGTCGGCGCGTCGGACGCGTTCTTCCCGTTCCCGGACGGCCTGGAGGTGCTGGTCGAGGCGGGTGTCCGCGCGATCGTGCAGCCCGGCGGCTCGGTCCGCGACGCCGAAGTCATCGCGGCCGCGGAAAAGGCGGGCGTCACGATGTACCTGACGGGGACGCGCCACTTCGCGCACTGACCCCCGCGCTTCGAGAGGGAGGGCTCGATGCAGCAACCGCCGTACGGCCACGGTCAGCAGGGGTACCCGGGCTATCCGCAGCAGCAGCCCGGGTACCCGCAGCAGCCCGGGTACCCGCCCCCGCAGGGCTATCCACCGCAGGGCTACCCGCCTGGCTACCCGCTCGCGGGGTACGGGGCGCCGGTGCCGCCGCCGAAGAAGAAGCGGACGGGGCTGGTCTTCGGCATCATCGGCGGCGTCGTCGTGCTGCTCGGCGCGGGCATCCCGCTGAGCATCGTGGCGAGCGACTACTACGCGAGCACCGGCGCGGCGCCGTCGTCGTCGCCGGTGCCCGCCGAGTGCCAGGTCCCGGCGCCGGTGCTGGAGAAGGCGGGCTTCCCGAGCTTCGTCCTGGCCGGTCAGGGCACCGAGGACCTGCCGGGCATCAAGCAGCAGGGCTGCAGCTGGAAGCCGGGGCCGGACGAGAACGTCCGCGACGCCACCATGCACGTCCAGATCACCCGGTACTCCGGGGAGAGCGCGCGCGAGCAGGCGAACGACCTGTTCACGCCGAAGGCGCCGCCGATCCCGCCGACGGAGGTGCGCGGCCTCGGCGACAAGGCCCTGCTGGTCCGGCTGGCCACCGACAGCGCGTTCAGCGGCTCCGAGCTGCACGTCCTGAAGGGCACGACCGTCGTCGTCCTCGAGGTGTCCGGCTGGGACAAGGGGTTCTTCTCGAACTCGCCGATGCCGCAGCAGGAAACCGACGCCGCCGTGCAGGCGGTCGGCGCGGAGATCGTCAAGAAGCTGGCGCGCTAGGCGGGCGCGGGCAGCGCCTTGCAGAGCGCGACCGGGAACTTCGGTGCGGCCGCCAGGAGCTCCGCGCAGCCGGCGGAGTGCGCCTGCGCGAACGACGTCCACCCCGCGTCGCTCCAGCGGAAAGCGCTGCGGGCGCCCGCGAGGTCGACGATCAGCCACGACGGGTCGCAGGCGCGGGTGGTGCCCGGGCCCGCGGCGCCGGCGGCGGACACCGCGGCGCCGATCCACGCGGGGTCGCAGTGGTCGGCGGGCGGGGCGCAGGCGCCCTGGCGGTCGCAGTGGCCCCAGCCCGCGCCGAGCTTGTGCCAGGCGTTGCCGGTGTCGGCGTTGAGGATGACCGTCCGGTCCGCGATCGGGTCCGCCGTCGTCAGCGGGACCTCCGCGGGCACCTTGTCCTGGCAGCCGCCCGCCGCGGGGCGCGTCGAGTAGACGACGTCGGCGCGGATGTCGGTCTTCGCCTCCACGACCTGTTCGATCCGCGGCTCGCGGACGCAGCCGGGGTCCTTGCCGGGCAGCGCGACCTGCACGAACAGGCTGTGGTCGTCCGAGCCGGGGCGGATCCCGGTGACGTCGGCGCGGAACGAGCGCCACTCCGCGCCGATGGTCGTCGGCGCCGGGGCCGCGGCCGTGGCGCCGGGCACCCCGCAGGCCGCCGTTCCCACCGCCACCAGCACGCCGACGACCGCCAGGATCGGCCGTCTCAGCGGTCCTGTCATCGCCACCCCCCGAAGTCCACCGGGGAATCTAGCCGACGCCGCAGCGTCAGGCGGCCGGACCGGGTTTTTCGCTGAGGGTGACGTCCTTTTCCAGGTAGACCGCGTCGCGGATGTGGCCATCGGCGGCGGGCGCGTCGGTGAGCCGGTAGCCGGCCCGCTGGTACATGGCGATGTTGCGAGCGCTGCGCGCCCCGGTGAAGAGGACGAACCGGCGGGCTTCGGCGGGCGCGTGCGCTTCGGCGTGGGCGAGCAGCCGGCGGCCCAGCCCGCGCCCGGCGAGGTCCGGGGCGACCATCAGCCTGCCGAGTTCCCAGCGGTCGCCCTCGAGCCGGGCGCGCACGGCGCCGATCAGCCGGTGGTCCTGCCGGAGCACCCACACCGACCAGGTCTTGGTCCAGTCGCGCACGTCTTCGAGGGTTTCGTGCAGCGCGGGGATGTCGAGGGTGTCGTTGAGGACGGCCTCCTGGACCCAGCAACAGCGTTGCAGGACCAGCAGTTCCGGGACGTCTTCGGGGCGGGCGTCGGTGAGCTCCACGCCGCCTGTCTAGCGATCGGCGGGTGGGCGGGCAACTGCATTAGGTCCCCACTAGTGGGTGACTTGACACCTCGGGTGGTTCGCGGTTGACTGAAGTACGTCGAACAGATGTTCGACACGAAACCGCCGCCTTCCCCGCGGCGAACCAGTGCCGTCGGTCGCGTTTTTGGGAGAGGCTCGGCCGCCGGCACCAGTCCGTGGTGGGGAGGTGCGTGCGGTGACCGCTGTGGTGGAGCCGCCGGTGGCCCGGCTGGCGGCCCTGCCCGGGGTCAGCACGGCGAGCCGGGTGGCGGCCCAGGCCGAGCGGGCCAGGGCGACGGGAAGGGTGCTCCCGGTCGTCCCGGCGCTGGCCGGGCTGCTGCCCGACACCGGGCTCCGGCGCGGGAGCACGGTGGCGGTCCACGGGGGCACATCGCTGCTGCTCGCCCTCCTCGCCGCGGCCACGGAAGCGGGTTCGTGGGCCGCGGTGGTCGGCATGCCCTCCCTGGGTGTGGCGGCGGCCGCCGAGTACGGCGTGGACGTGCGCCGGCTGGCGCTGGTCCCGCGTCCGGGCGCGGAGCTCCCGGCGGTGGTCGCGGCCTTGCTGGACGGCGTGGACCTGGTGGCGGTCCAGCCGGAGACGGTCCTGCCGGCGGTGGCCCGGAGGCTGTCGGCCCGAGCCCGCCACCGCGGCGCGGTCCTGCTGGCCGCGGGAGCGTGGCCCGCGGCGGACGTGGAGCTCTCGTGCCGCCGCGCGGCCTGGTCCGGCCCCTCGGTCGGGTACGGACACCTCGAGTCGCGCCGGGTGCAGGTCCGGTCCCACGGCCGCGGCGCGGCCGCCCGCCCCCTGACGGCCACCTTCGACCTCCCACCCGCCACCGCCCACCCCGCCCCCTCGTCTTGCCCTGCACTCGACGAGGCCACGGCATGAACCCCACCCGCCCACCCACCCACCTGTGTCGGCTCCCCAGCCACGTGTGTCGGCTCCTGAGTCACGAGCGTTGCCCCCTCAATCACGCGAGATGCCTCGCCGATCACGCGTGTGGCCCCTCCGGTCACACGAGATCCGCACCCAATCACGCGAGTCCCGGCCCCAATCACGCGAGCTACGACCCCCATCACGCGAGTCCCGGCCCCAATCACGCGAGATCGGCTCACGCGAGCCGCCCACTCGCCCACGAGAGCCGACCGGCCGGGCGCCCGCGCCCACGCGCGATCCGGCCCCTTGCCCACGCGCGCTCGCCACACCGCCACCAGCGTCGGGGCGGCGGCCGGATCCGGGAGGCCGCATGACCGTCCCGGCCCAGCGCACCACCCCCGACATCCCCACCCGGATGCTCGTCCTGTGGTGCCCGGACTGGCCCGCCGTCGCGGCCGCCGCCGTTGGTGGGGTGGCCGCCGACCTGCCCGTCGGCGTCTTCACCGCCAACCGGGTCGTCGCCTGCAACGCCGTCGCGCGGCGCAGCGGCGTCCGGCGGGGGATGCGGCGGCGGGATGCCCAGTCGAACTGTCCGGAGCTCGCCGTCTTCGCCGCCGACGACGGCCGGGACGCCCGCCTGTTCGAAGCCGTCGCGCAGGCGGTCGAGGGGCTCGTCGTCGGGGTCGAGGTCGTGCGGCCCGGCCTGGTGGCCGTCCCCGTCGACGGTGCCGCCGGCTACTTCGGCGGGGAACACGCGCTCGTCGAACGGCTTCTCGACGAGGTCGCCGCCGCGGCCGGGGTCGAGTGCCAGGTCGGCGTCGCCGATGGGCTCTTCGCCGCGACGCTCGCCGCGCGGTGCGGTGAGTTCGTCGAACGCGGGCACGCTGCCGACTTCCTCGCGACGCTGCCGGTCACCGAACTCGACCAACCCGGAGCCGACCGTGGGGAGCTCGTCGACCTGCTGCGCCGCCTCGGGCTGAAGACGCTCGGCGCGTTCGCCGCTCTGCCGGAACGTGACGTCGCCAACCGCTTCGGTGCGGGTGGCCTGCTCGCGCACCGGCTGGCGCGCGGCCGGTCCGAGCGGCCGCCGCTGCGTCGGCGGCCCCCGCCTGAACTGAGCCTCGCCGAGGAGTTCGACCCCGTGGTCGAGCGAGTCGACGTCGCGGCGTTCCTCGCCAAGGGGCTCGCGGCGCGGTTCTGCGCGGGCCTCGCCGCACACGGTCTCGCCTGCACCCGGCTCGGCATCTACGCGGTCACCGAAGAAGGCGAACACCTCGGCCGGGCGTGGCGGTGCGCCGAACCGCTGACCCCCGCCGGCGTCGCCGATCGCGTGCGCTGGCAGTTCGAAGGCTGGCTGCGCGCCGCGCCCGGGCAGCGTCCGACGTCCGGCGTCGTGCGGCTGCGGCTGGAACCCGAGGAGGTCGTCGAAGGGCGGTCGCTGCAGCTCGACCTGTGGCGCAACGGCGGTACCGACGAGGCGGACGAGCGAGCGGCCCGCGCGTTCGTGCGGGTCCAGGGCCTGCTCGGCCCCGAAGGCGTCCTCACCCCGGTGCTCGACGGCGGCCGCGACCCGGCGGGCCGAGTGCGGCTGGTGCCGTGGGGCGACCCCCGCGAGCGGACGACGCCACCGGACGCGACCTGGCCGGGACGCCTGCCGTCCCCATCCCCGGCGACGGTCCTCGCCCGGCCGGTCCCGGCGCAGGTCTTCGACGACGGCGGCCGCGCCGTCGGGATCACCGCGCGCGACCAGGTGACGTCCCCGCCGCGGCGGCTCAGCATCGCGGGCGGCGCGGGCCGGGAGGTCGTGGGCTGGGCGGGCCCTTGGCCCTTGACGGGTGACAGACGGCGGCCGGGTCCGCCCAGGGCGCGGCTGCAGCTGGTGCTGGCCGGCGAGGGGGAGGAGCCACCCGAAGCGGTGCTGGTGCACTGCGCAGGCACAGAAAATCCACTGTGGACGGTCGAGGGAGTGTACGACTGAGCATGGACGAGGACTACGCACGAAAGCTGCGCGACTGGCTGCGAGCCGAGCCCGGGCCCACACCCCGAGGGGCCTCGGAGGAGCGCGAGTGGCTGCGCGAGATTCCCGAGCCGGCAACGGAAGAGCAGGCCGAAAGGTGGACGGTCCGCGGAGAACTCCCGCAGACCCCCGCCGACGACGACTGGGTCTGCCCGGTGATCGCCCTCCCGGTCCCGCGCCCGTCGCGGGAGAACGGCTGTCGCATCAGCGGGATCGAGCTCCACTGGACCCCGCCACGCCGCATCGGCGACGCCGAGGCTCGCTCCCGCTGGAGCCACTCGACGAACGCCGACCGCCGCGCCAGCGATGCCGACGCCCGCTCCCGGTGGAGCCACCCGAGCAACGCCGACCGCCGCGCCGACGCGAACCGCAGCGACGCCGAGGCCCGCTCCCGCTGGAACCACCCGACCAACGCCGACCATCGCGCCGAAGCGCCCGAAGCGACTCCCAACGCCGCCCCAGACAACGGCCGGCGCGCCCCCATGAGCGACGCCGAAGCCCGGTCCCGCTGGAACCACCCCAGCAGTTGGCACCGTCGCCGCCGGGCCGCCGAAGACCGGCGTGACCAGCCCGGGGGTCACTGAATGGGCTGGAACAACCCGCCCGTCCGCTGGAAGGATCTCGCCCGCACCCTCGCCGGCGGGCTGCCTGCCGGCGATCACGGCGACAGCCCCGCCTGGGGCCGGCGCCGGGAGGGCTACCGCCGTCCCGGCGACCTCCCCACCCGCCGGAACGACGATGGCGCCGAGGCCGTCCGCGTGCCCTACGCCGAGCTGCACTGCCACTCGAACTTCAGCTTCCTCGACGGCGCCAGCCACCCCGAAGAGCTCGTCGAAGAGGCCGCGCGGCTGGAGCTCGACGCCATCGCCCTCACCGATCACGACGGCATGTACGGCGTCGTGCGGTTTGCCGAGGCCGCTCGGGAGCTCGGGGTCGACACCGTCTTCGGCACCGAACTCAGCTTTGGCCTGCCCGGCCCGCAGAACGGCGTGCCCGACCCCGAAGGCGAGCACCTCCTGCTGCTCGCCCGCGGCGACCAGGGCTACCGCGCCCTCTGCCGCGCCATCACCGCCGGCCAGATCCACCACCGGGCCGAAAAGGGACGGCCCGTCTACGACCTCGGCGCGGTCGCCGAGGAGGTCGCCGGGCAGTGCGTGGTGCTGACGGGCTGCCGCAAAGGCGCGGTGCGCTCGGCCCTCGTCACGCACGGCCCGGCGGCCGCCGCCGAAAAGCTCGAGGAACTCGTCGACCGCTTCGGGCGCGACAACGTCTACGTCGAGCTCACCGACCACCGCCAGCCCCTGGACAGCACCCACAATGACCTCCTGACCCAGCTCGCCGACGAGCTGCACCTGCCCACCGTCGCCACCACCGCCGCCCACTACGCGCGGCCCGAACGCGCTCCGCTCGCCGACGCCCTCGCCGCCATCCGGGCCCGGCGGGGCATCGACGAACTCGAAGGCTGGCTGCCCGCCGCCGGGACGGCCTTCCTGCGCAGCGGCGCCGAAATGGACGTCCTGTTCCGGCGGTACCCCGGCGCGGTCCGGCGCAGCGCCCTGCTCGGCATGGAATGCGCGTTCCCGCTGAAGCTGATCGCCCCCGAACTGCCGCCCTTCGACGTCCCCGAGGGCCACACCGAAACGACCTATCTCCGGAAACTCACCCGAGAAGGCGCCGAGGAGCGCTTCAAGGGCAAGCCCCACAAGGAAAAGGCCAATCAGCAGATCGAGCACGAGCTGGCCATCATCGAAGAGCTCGGCTTCCCCGGCTACTTCCTGATCGTCTGGGACATCGTCCGGTTCTGCAACGACCACGACATCCTCTGCCAGGGCCGCGGCTCGGCCGCGAACTCGGCCGTCTGCTACGCGCTCGGCATCACCAAGGTCGACTCCGTCGCCTACGAACTCCTCTTCGAGCGCTTCCTCGCCCCGGACCGGGACGGCTACCCCGACATCGACCTCGACATCGAGTCCGACCGCCGCGAGGAGGCCATCCAGTACGTCTTCCGCAAGCACGGCCGGCTCCGAACCGCCCAGGTCGCGAACGTGATCACCTACCGCGCCCGGTCCGCCGTCCGCGACGCCGCCCGGGCCCTGGGCTACTCACCCGGGCAGCAGGACGCCTGGAGCAAGCAGATCGACCGCTGGGGTTCGCTGCAGAGCACCGAAAAGGACCACGACCACGACATCCCGGACGAGGTCGTGCAGCTCGCCTTCGCCCTGGAGGACTTCCCGCGGCACCTGGGCATCCACTCCGGCGGCATGGTCATGTGCGCCGAGCCGGTGAGCCAGGTCGTCCCGGTCGAATGGGCGCGGATGGAGAACCGCAGCGTCATCCAATGGGAGAAGGAAGACTGCGCGGCCGCGGGGCTGGTCAAGTTCGACCTGCTCGGCCTCGGCATGCTGTCCGCGCTGCACTACATGATCGACCTCGTCGAGGAGCACAAGGGCGAGAAGGTCGACCTCGCCGAGCTGGACCTCGCCGACGAGAAGGTCTACGACATGCTCTGCCGCGCCGACGCGATCGGCGTCTTCCAGGTGGAGAGCCGCGCCCAGCTGGCGACGCTGCCGCGGTTGCAGCCCCGCGAGTTCTACGACCTCGCCGTCGAAGTCGCGCTGATCCGGCCCGGGCCGATCCAGGGCGGCTCGGTGCACCCGTACATCCGCCGCAAGCAGGGCCGCGAGAAGTGGACGTACGACCACCACCTGCTGGAAAAGGCCCTGCACAAGACCAAAGGCGTGCCGCTGTTCCAGGAACAGATGATGCAGATCGCGCTGGACGTCGCGAACTTCACCGCGGCGGAGGCCGACCAGTTGCGGCACGCGATGGGGTCGAAGCGCTCGGACCGGAAGATGGACAGGCTGCGGCAGCGGTTCCTCGCGGGCGCGGCCGCGAACGGCGTCGAAGACGAGCTCGCCGAGAAGATCTTCTCGAAGCTCAAGGCGTTCGCGAACTTCGGCTTTCCGGAGAGCCACGCGCTGAGCTTCGCGCACCTCGTCTTTTCCAGCGCCTACTTCAAGCTCTACCACCCGGACGCGTTCCTGGCCGGCCTGCTGCGCGCCCAGCCGATGGGCTTCTACTCGCCGCAGTCGCTGGTCGCCGACGCGCGGCGCCACGACGTCACCGTGCACGGCCCGGACATCAACCGCAGCCTGCCGCACGCCACCCTGGAGGCGGGCACCGGGAAGTTCCACGACGTGCGCACCGGGCTGAGCACCGTCCGCAAGATCGGCGAGGACCTGGCGAAGCGGATCGTCGCCGAGCGCGCGGAAAACGGCGAGTACCGCGACATGGCCGACGTCGCCCGCCGCGTGCGGCTGACCACGCCGCAGATCGAGGCGCTGGCCACCGCGGGCGCGTTCGCCGGCTTCGGCGGGGATCGCCGCCAGGCGCTGTGGACCGCGGGCGCCGTCGCCGGCGAACGCCCGGACCGGCTGCCCGGCCTGCTCGGCGCCGCGGCCCCGGTGCTGCCGGGGATGGACGGGCTCGACGTCGCGGCGGCGGACGTCTGGGCCACCGGGGTGTCGCCGGACAGCTACCCGACCGAGTTCATCCGCGATCGCCTCGACGAGCTCGGCGTTGTCCCGGCGAGCGGCCTGGCGGACCTCGAAGACGGCGCCCGGGTGCTGATCGGCGGCGCGGTCACGCATCGGCAGCGCCCCGCGACGGCGGGCGGCGTCACCTTCCTCAACATCGAGGACGAAACGGGGATGGTCAACGTGATCTGCACGCTCGGCCTCTGGCAGCGCTACCACCGCGTCGCGCGCGGCAGCCCGGCGCTGCTGATCCGCGGGGTGGTGGAGAAGGCCGACGGCGTGGTCAGCGTCCTCGCCCACCGCGTCGAGCCGCTGCCGATGCGCATCAAGGCGAAGTCACGGGACTTCCGGTGAGGGGCGCCGGACGACCGTGATGATCTCCGGGCTCGGGCCGGTCACCGGTGTGCGGTCCCAGTCGCCGTACTGCTCGTCGACGACCAGCCCGGCCTCCTCGACGAACGCGTTCAGCGAAGGGACGTCGAGGAAGCGCAGCGTGCTCTCGCTGTACTTCGGCGCGTCCCAGTTCGGGCTCTCGTAGGTGGTCTTGAAGCTGACGTACCCGTTCTCGAACGGCCCGGCGTCGTTCCACGAGCGGACGTCCCCGGCCTTCCAGACGTGCGAAGGCGTCCAGCGCTCCCAGCCGCGGGCGGCCGGGTTGCGCGTCTCGAAGCCGAACCGGCCGCCCGGCTTCAGCGCGCGGTGGATCGCCGAGAACGCCGTCCGCAGCTCGTCCTCGGTCAGCAGCACCTGGAACGCGTGTCCGCTCATCACGGCGAAGTCGAACTCCCCGTCCCAGGACGCGGTCGACAAATCGCCGTGCACCCACTCGATGTCGGCCCGGCGGCGGGCCTGGATGAGCATGCCTTCGGCGGGGTCGAGGCCGACGAGCCGTCCGGTGTGGCCGGACTCGCGCGCCCAGTGCAGCAGCGAACCGGTGCCGCAGCCGACGTCCAGCACGGACTCCGCGGCCATGATCATCGGCAGGTAGAACGCGAAGTCACCGCTTGTCTCGCGCGGGTTCAGCGCGTCGTAGAGCGAGGCGAGGAAGGGATCGACGTAGTCGTGGTCCGGCATCCCCGCCACGGTAGTGGCCGGGCCGGGCAAGATCATCCGGTTTTCGGTGCCAGCCCCAGCAGTTCCGGGTGCACGGCCAGTTCCCGCCAGTACGAGCCGGGGTCGGCCAGCAGACGCCGGCGATCGAGGTCGAGCAGGCCGGACACGCTCGCGACTTCCGCGACGAGCGTGCCGTCCGGCGCGTGGAACTCCTGGGCCACCCGGGAGGTTTTCCCGTTGCCCCACCGGAATTCGCAGCTGACGTCGACTTCGCCGTACGGCGGCAGCTCGCGGTGGAACCGCACGGTCGTCTCCAGGTTGACCGGCCCGATCCGGCGCGCGGTCAGCCCGGCCGGGTCGATGCCGGCGGCCTGGAGGCACGCCCAGCGCGCGTGGTCGGCGTAGGCGAGGTAGGCCGGGCCGCGGACGTGGCCGTTGACGTCGATGTCGTCACAGCGCACCGGGATCGTGACGTGGAAGGTCATGCCCGCGATCGTGGCCCGGCGCCGCGGCCACCGTCTGGAACTTTTCGGCCACCCGCACCAGAGCGGCGGGCGAAGAGCCGGAGAGCCGCCGGCACTCGCGGCCGAGGTGGGACTGGTCGGCGTACCCGAGGTCGGCGGCGACCCGGGCCAGCGACGTCCGGTGCGCGGCGAGAGCGTCGAGCCGCCGCAGGAACCCCTGGAACCGCCGGACGCGCTGCAGGTGCTTCGGCCCGGCCCCGACGGAATGGACGAAGTGCCGCCGCAGCGCGCGCTCGCTGACGCCGAGCGCGTCGGCGACCTCCGCGGTCCGGGATGTCACGCCCAGCGCGCGGACCGCGGCGAGCACCCGCCGGTCCGGTGCCGCCCTCCGCCGGGCGACGAGCCGTTCGAGAACACCCCGCTGAATCCGCGGATCTCGTGACGCAGCAAGGATTTCTTCGGCTCGGCGGACATCCGGGCCCCAGAGGTCGCGCAAGGATGTCGAGCCCGCGGGCAGCTCCGGCATGGCCGTGCCGAGCACAGCGGCCGCGGCCCCGCACCGCAGCCGCACGCCGACCCGCGACGACGACGCCGGGACCCACAGCCGCAGCGGCGCCCCGACGGTGACGACGACCGTGAGCGCGGCGCCGTCCCAGACGAGGTCCGCGCACCCGTCGGGCAGCACGCGCAACGGCCGCGCCCAGCCGGTGCGCCCGTGCCAGCCGCAGGCGAGGACGTCCGCGAGCGCGGGTGGCGGCGCCACTTCGCGGTACACCGACCGCGCCGCCACCGGCCGCAGCGGAACTCCCATGGGACCAGTATGCAGCGGTCACAAGCACGACACGCCGGCTTGCTCGACTTCCTGAAGGCCGCCTTCGACGCCGAAGAACTCGGGCGGGTCGTCGGCGAGGACGGGAAGATCGGGCACGCCGAGGTGCGCATCGGCGACGCCGCGGTGATGGCGTTCGACTCGCCCGACGGCCTGCCCGAGTACGTCGAGGCGATGAACTACGTCCAGGGTGCGAAGCCCTGACCGCCGGTGTGGCACCCTGGGGCCGTGCTGGAGACGGGGGAGGACTACCGCGAAGCGGTGCTGTCCGGGCAGTGGTGGGAAAAGCGGCGGTTCACCGGCTGCGACTTCACCGGCGCGGACCTGAGCGGGCTGCGGACGCGCGGCTGCACGTTCGACGACTGCGTGTTCACCCGGGCCGACCTGTCACGGTCCCGGCACGACGCGTCCGCGTTCCGCTCCTGCACCTTCGACCGGACGGTGCTCGCCGAGAGCCGCTGGACGGCGTGCTCGCTGCTGGGCTCGTCGTTCACCGAGAGCGGGCTCTCCGGGATCGCGCTCACCGAGTGCGATCTCTCCCTCGCGTCGCTGGCGAAGGCGCGGCTGCGCAAGCTCGGGCTGTCGGGCCTGCGGCTGCGGGAGGCCAACCTGATGGAGGCCGATCTCTCCGGCGCCGACCTGCGCGGCAGCGACCTGACCGGCGCTCGCCTCCACGGCGCGAAGTTCGAGGGCGCCGACCTGCGTGGCGCGCGGCTCGACGCGAACGCCCTGGTCCAGGCCGACCTGAGGGGCGCGGAGGTCGACGTCGAAACGGCGATCGCCTTCGCCGCCGCGCACGGGCTCGTCGTCCGCTGAACCGGCGAAGGCCCCGGCAGCGCCGGGGCCTTCGCGGAAATTCAGTCGATCGGGGGTTCACCCGGGTCGAGCTCGATCAGATCGCCCTCGGCCACCAGCTCCTCGATCGACGCCGGCAACAGGTACGCCGACCCGCCGCCCGGCTGGTTGAACCACGGGATCGCGACGCCGGCCAGCGTCTCCAGCGGCCGCTGCACCCGGTAGACGTGGTACGGGCGGTTGACCCACTCCGGCACCAGCGACCGCTCGGCGAACGGCGTGCCCGCCGCGTACGTCAGGTTGCCGTTCGGGCCGCCGAAGCGGTCCAGCTCGCTTCCCGCGGGCAGCTCGCGCAGCTCCTTGCCGCGGAACAGCGTCAGCGGCGGCTCCCCGGCCATCGGGCCGATCGGCCACTGCTGCTGGCCACCGCCACCACCGCCGTTGACGGCCGGGCGGGCCGGTTCCTCCCGGCGCGGCGGCGCGGGCGGAGCGGCCGGGGCGGGCGGCGGCACCGGCAGGACCCCCTGCGGCACCGGGGCCAGGACGGTCGGCGC